>SKZC01000139.1 GCA_007127575.1 Gemmatimonadota bacterium | reverse complement strand
CGAAATCCCCCTCCTCCATCCATCGGATCTCGGTGGCCCCATCCACGGCCTCCAGGATGAGAGTTCCATCCGTGCGGAGGCTTCCGCCCTCCACCTCCACCACGTAGCGGAGCTGTCTGGGTGAGTCGATCTCCATGAGGTAGAAGCGCCCGCTCCCATACCGTGGGTCGTCCCACATCCAACCACCGGCCTGGGCCTCCTCATTCGCCTCCAGCACCTCCACCCCGGATTCGGGCATAGGAGTCCAGCGGGCCCACCCCTCGGCGTCAGTCAGGTGCACGAAGACCTCCTCGGGAGCCGCTTCGATGCGAATTTCCGCGTGTGCCTCCCATACACCGGGAAGGAGGAGGCCCACGAGGAGGACGCCGCCCAGGAGGATGGCGATGAGACTGAAGGCCACCGCTGCGATGTGAAAGCCGGTTCGTGACGAGCCTTGCCGTCGGTGTCTCGGGTGGTGCGGGTCCATCCTCGGGTTCCTCTCCGCTGGGGGGGTCAGGGAAGCTGCATCCTACGGGGTTCTGGCTCCGGATGTCGAGGGGGGCGGTGGGGAAGGGCCACCTTCGTTCTGGGCCTCCGGATGCCAGGCTTCCAGAAGGGGCTCGAGGTACGGCCACACCGTGCGTGCCATCCGGCGATGCCCGGCTTCGGTGGGGTGGATCCCATCGGCCTGATTCAGCTCCTGGACCCCGGCGACACCCTCCAGAAGGAAGGGGCCCGGATGGACCTGCGGGTGCTCCGCTAGATCGGCGTACACCTGCCGAAACTGTTGAGCGTACTCCGTCCCGAGGTTTGGGGGGGCCTCCATGGCCAGGAGGAGGATGGGTGTCTCGGGTCGGGTGCGAGCGGTTTGGTCCACGAGCTGCTCGAGATTCTCCCGAAGGGTAGCTGGAGGAATCCCGCGCAGCCCGTCGTTGGCTCCCATCTCCAGGACCAGGACATCCACGTCCTGGCTCAGAACCCATTCGATCCGCGCCAGGGCTCCGGCGCTGGTCTCTCCTGCCACCCCGGAATTCACGGCCTGAATTCGGTAGCCCGCCGAGTCGGCCATGGCTCCAATTCGGGCCGGGTACGAGGCCTCGGGGCTGGGGAGGCCGTACCCCTCCGTCAGGCTCGTTCCCAGAAAGACGATGCGGGGCCCTTCCTCCACCGGAGTCGAAGAACCTTCCCTTTCCACCTGTGGTACCACTTCCGACCTCTCCGTGGACTCACAGCCCCCAAAGAGCGTGGATATGGCGAAGGCAGAGATGAGCCCGGCCATCCTGGCTGAAGGGGTGGTGCGGAGATACCGGACGGCCGGTCGGGAGCTCACGGTCCTGGACGGGGTCGATCTCACCGTGGGGACGGGAGAGTTCATTGCTGTGGTGGGTCCCTCGGGAAGTGGAAAGACGACTCTACTCGCTCTGCTGGCCGGTCTGGACCGCGTCACCCAGGGACGGATCGTGGTGGAAGGCCGAGACCTGGGGGCTCTTACCGAAGACGAGCGCGCCGAGTTTCGTCTGCGGCGCATGGGCCTGGTCTTCCAGACGTTTCACCTCCTTCCCACACTGACGGCGTTGGAGAACGTGCTGGTGCCCCTGGAGCTCCTGGGCCGAGACGGCACACACCGCCGGCGATGGGGGCGGCAACTTCTGGAGCGCGTCGGACTGGGTAGCCGGATGGACCACCTTCCGGGGGAACTCTCCGGGGGAGAGCAGCAACGCGTAGGCCTGGCCCGAGCCTTCGCCGGCGAACCGGCCATCCTCCTGGCCGACGAACCTACCGGCAACCTGGATCGGGAAACTGGGCGAGAGGTGGCAGAGCTCCTGCAGGAGCTCAACCGAGAGATGGGGACGACCCTTGTGCTGGTGACCCATGACCTGGAGCTGGCCTCCAGGGCCGAGCGCACCGTGCGACTCCGGGCCGGGGTCCTGGATCGGAACGGGGGAGGGAGCGGGTGAAGGTGGGCTTCGTCCTCCGCTTCGCCTGGAGAGACGGGCGCTTTGAAATCCGACGCCACCTGCTTCATCTCACGGCTTTGATCGTTGGTGTGGCGGCCATCGTGTCGCTGGCATCCCTCCGAGGCGACCTGGAGCGCGGAATCCACGCCGAAGGTCGGGTTCTCCTGGGCGGCGATCTGCGTATCACGAGTAGCGCCCCCTTCGGCGCCCCTGTCCTGGCGGTGCTGGATTCCATGGAGCTCCAGGGAGCACGGGTCGCTCGTTCGGTCCAGTTCGGAAGCATGGTCTCGGTCCCGGAAACGGACTCCTCTCGGTTCCTCCAGGTGCTCTCCATCTCGGGTGGATACCCCGTGTACGGAGAACTTCGGGATGAGCCTAGCGGCTCCTGGTCTCACCTGGGGCCGGGTCGGGTTCTCGCCGACCCTCAGGTTCGGGCCCAGTTGGGCGTCCAGGTGGGCGACACGCTCCGGATCGGAGACCGGGAGGTGGTGCTCACGGGGGTGGTGGAGGGTCTCCCACCGGAGACCGGATTCCGGTCTGCACTTGGCCCCGGCCTCTACGTGTGGCACGAAGATGTTGAGGGGGCCGGGCTCTTGGGCGTGGGCAGCGTGGCTCAATGGAGGGCTCATCTGGGACTGCCCGACGGGGTGGATGGGTCGGAAGCGGCCGGGCAACTCCGGAGCCGCCTGGCCGAGGAGCGGGTCTCCATCCGTTCGGCGGAACGGGAGGCGGAGAACCTCGTGGAGGCGGTGGGGTTCTTTGCCGGCTTCGTGGGGCTGGTGGCGTTCTCCGCCCTTCTACTGGGTGGGATCGGAATCGCCGGCTCCAGCCTCGCCCATCTCGGGGACAAGGCTCGCACCACCGGGGTCCTTCGGAGTCTGGGGGCCGGACGTCGAACCGTGGCGGCTACCCTTCTCCTCCAGTCCGCGGGGCTGGCCTTGGCGGCAGGAATCGCAGGCGTCCTTGTGGGTGTGGCGGGACAGGTGCTGGGGGTCCAGGCCCTGGGAGGGGCCCTGGGCATGGATCTCTCCTGGGAGTTCCAGTGGCAGGCGGTGGCTGCCGGGCTCCTCCTGGGGCTCTGGTTCGCATTCCTTGCCTCGGCCCTCCCATTGGTCCGGATTCTATCCGATCCGCCTTCCGTGGGACTCCGGCGCCAGGAGGATGGGACCGGGCGCTCACCCCTTCGCTGGGGAGGTCGAGGGGCTTTGGCGGTCCTGGTCGGGGCAAGCCTTTTGGTTGCATCGTTCTGGGCGGCAGAGTCCGCCGGTCACGGCCTCCTTTACGCCGGGGGCCTCCTGGTGGTCTGCGGATGCCTTCTGGGCACGGCCCGGCTTCTCATCCGGGGCGTGCGTGGTCTGCTCTCCCCTGAAGCCCCCTTTTCTTTGCGGTACGGCCTGGGGGCCCTGTACCGACCCGCGAACCAGACGGATGCGGCGGTCCTCGCCGTCGGGGTCGGTGTCTTCGTCCTCACCACCATGGCGGTGGTGGAGCGGAGCTTTCTGGGCCAGTTGGACCGGCTGGAGGCGGTGGGAGGGGCGAACGTGTTGCTCTTCGACATCGGACCGGATGAGCGGGAGTCCGTGGCCCGGATCCTCAGGGAGGTGGGAGTCGGAGGGGGGGAACGTGTGGACTTCACCCCCATCATCCCGGCCCGCATGGAGGCGTTTCGGGGGCGCTCGGTTGCGGAGTTGGCGGCCGACCCGGAGGTGGGGGTCCCGGGTTGGACCCTTCGGAGGACCTACCGGCATACCTACCGAGATAGTCTTACGGCCTCGGAGCGCCTGGTCTCCGGAGACTGGTGGGACCCTGGGACCAGTGACTCGGCCGATTCTCTTGGGGAAGGAGGGCTTCCCAGGATCTCTCTGGAGCGGGAGCTGGCCATGGATCTGGGGGTTCGCCTCGGCGACACCATCGTCTGGGACGTCCAGGGGGTGTCGGTCCCAAGCCGGGTGAGCAATGTGCGGGAGGTGGACTGGGCCCGATTCGAACCCAACTTCTTCGTGGTGTTCGAGCCCGGGTCGTTGGACGGTGCCCCCCGGAGCTTCCTCGTGGCTACACACCTCTCCGATCCCCTGGACCGGGAGCGCCTCCAGGCCCGGATCGCCGCAGAGGTGCCCGGGGCGGCGGTGCTCGACTTCACTCGGCTCCGAGACGCTGTAGAGAGCGTGGTTCGGCGGGTTCGCTGGGGCGTTCGTGGCCTCACGGGTGTGGTCATTCTCGCCAGCTTCCTGGTTCTCTCCGGTGTGGTCCTCGCCCTACGCCGGAGGAAGATTCGAGAGGCCGTGCTCCTCCGCACCCTCGGGGGAGGTCGGGGATCCGTCCTGCGAGCCTTGGGGGTGGAGTATGCCCTCCTCGGGGCCGTTGCCGCCCTGTCGGGGGTCGTCCTGGGTGTGGGGGCTGGGGTTCTCCTCATGACCCTGCAGTTCCAGATCTCCCCATCGGTGCCCCTGGGCTGGATCGCGGCTGTGGCGGCCTCGGTCCCCTTGCTCACCACCGCTCTGGGCGTGGCCGGCACGGCTCCACTCCTGAGGCGATCCCCCTCCTCCGCGCTTTCCCGCGTTCCGGAGTGAGGAGGGCTCCCGCGTGAGGGCGCAGGGGTGGCGGAAACGCCTGCCGTTCGAAAGATTTCTGCCCCACGAAGGCGTCGGTCCCGCTGGGCTCGAGGCGCAGATTCTGCAAGGATCGGGAATGACATCCGCACCTGAAGCTCCTGTACCGGCGCCGTGACGGAGAGTGTCGCCGGTGCCCGGGGGGAGCGAAAGGCGGCTCTCTCCCGAGACCTTTCCGAGTTCCTCATCGAGCTTTCCATCGCGGTGCACCGGTACGCCATGTACCCCGGGGACCACCCGTCCCTGGTACCTGCCTCGGAAAACGTCATCCAGGGTCTCTCCACCCTCTTCGGGAAGCGGGACCGCCTTTCAATCGGGGTGGCCCAGAGGCAGTTGGTCATCGAGGGCGTGGCCACCGACGAACGTCACCCCGTTCTCAGCGACCTGGCCCGCCGGTTGCACGCTCACCAGCTCGGCGCCGTGACCTTTCGACGTGGCGCCACCCTCCGAGAGGTGCAGGAACTCCTGCGAACCCTCTCTGCCGATCCCCAGCGGGGTGGGGAAGCCATAGGTCTGCTCTCCGAGGCGGAGCGTCCGGGATGGACGCACATCGAGCTTCTCCCGGTGGGCTACGACCAGCTCGCCATGAAGGAGGGGGGTGGAAGCGGGGATGGAGCTGGAGAGGGATCTCGGGCTTCCTACCTCTGGCTGGGGCTGGCACAGGCGGCATTGGGGAAGCAGGAGGTGGACCCGGACTCAGAGGCCACTGGGTCCGCCCTGGCACGCGTTCTGGAGCGTCGGGCAAAGGAAGAAGGATACGACGACGTCATCGTGGACTACCTCCGTCAGTTGGCCGAGGAGCTTCGGGACGAGGAGGGAGAGGAGGCGGAGAAAGTTCGACGAGGCGTCTCTGAGCTCGTGGACGAAATGGGGCCGGAGGCGCTCCGGACCATGATGGAGATGGGGGGGAGCTTCGCCCAGCGAAAGAAGTTCCTCTTGGACGCTTCGAAAGGGCTCCCGGTGGATGCGGTGATGCAGATCCTGGACGCCACTGCCAAGGCTTCCGACCGGGAGATCTCCTCGTCCCTTGTGCGGATGTTGACGAAGCTGGCGCAACACGCGGGGAGTGGGGCCCGTCGACTTCGAGCCCAGGCCGACACCGCGCTCAAGGAGCACGTGGAGCGGCTGGTGTCGGATTGGGAGCTGGAAGACCCCAACCCGGATCAGTACACCCGTGTCCTGGATACCCTGGCCAGTTCGGTTCCGAGTTTGGCAGAGACGGCGGGAGAGGAGGGCGAGGAAGGAGTTGCGGGAGCGGTCCGGGTTCTTCAGATGGCCCTGGAGGTGGATGCCTACGGGCCGACGTTGGACAAGGCCGTCTCGGACCTGGTGGACGCCGGTCAGGTGGGTGGGGTCCTGCAGATGCTGGACTCGGCATCGGAGGGAAACCGGGTGGCGTCCCGACTCCGCAAGCAACTCACCACGCCGCAGCAGCTTCGTCGCCTCCTCTCTGGAGTGGATGTGGATGAGGAGAGCCTTCAGGCCCTCGTGGACCGGATGGGACCTGCGGCCATCGACACCCTCTTCGAGCTTCTGACGGAATCCGAGTCTCGAGCCGTGCGGCGGAAAATCTTCAACGCCCTGGCCCGGATGGGGCCGGAGGTTGCATCGCCCGCCATGGAGCGCCTCAAGGACTCCCGGTGGTATGTCCAACGGAACGTCCTCGCGCTCTTGCAGCGTCTGGAGGAGCTTCCGGACGGGTTCGATCCGATGCAGTACGTGGACCACAGCGATTCCCGCGTTCGGAGGGAGGCCTATCCCCTGGCACTGAAGGTCCCCGAAGCCAAGGCCAGGGCTTTGGCCCGGGCCCTTTCGGACTCCGACGAGAGGATCGTGAGAATGGCCCTGCTGGAACTCCAGGAGGGGACCGTGGAGGCTTTGGTCCCCACCATCGTGAGTCGGGTGCTGCGCTCGGATGCCTTTCCAGGGCTGCGCTCCTTGGCCGTGCGTAGCCTACGGCGAGCCCGCTCCTCCCTGGCCCTCGAGGCGCTCCTAGAGGTGTGCGACGGGGGTCGGAGCCTCCTGGGACGTCGCAAGCTCGCCTCCAAGACCCCGGAGCTCGTCGCCGCCCTGGGAATCCTCGCCGAGGAGTGGGGAGAGGATCCTCGCGCTCGGACGTTCCTGGAGTTGGCACGGAGCTCAGGGGACCTTCAGATCCAGGCCGCCGCATCTCGGTCCGCCACCCCCGGCAGCACGGAGTCCGTATGAACGCACCCGCCCGTTTTCTTACCTCGCTGGCGCAGGCCGTGTCCACCATGCACCTCTACAAGGAGGGTCACCCTGCTCGAGAACGTGCAGTGGATTCGGCGTATGAGAGCCTGCGAGACCTCCCGGATCAGGGTGGGGAGTCACGGTTCACCTTCCTGGGGGATGAGATCGTCTACCAGGGGCAGCCGCTGTGGGACCTGAAGGGCTGGGATTGGGGGGGGCGGTTCTCGGAAGCCGGGATCCAGATGCTCGAGGTATCGGACCAGGCCAACCGGGAGGAGCTGGAGCTCTTTCTCGAGGAGGCGTTGGCCCTCATGACCGGATCTCCCATCAGCACGTCGGAAGCCAGGTACACTCGTCCCGCTCACATCCGTTATGGACGGGTGGGTTTCCAGGATGACGAGGACGAGGGCGAGGGAGGAGACGGGGAAGACCGATTTCAGGGGCTGGCCACGGCCACCTTGGGCTTCTCCTTGAAGGAGGAAGCCGAGACGGTAGAGTGGATGCACGAGGAGTTGAAGGAGCGCGACGAGCTCCACCTCCTGGAAGCTGAGGCCATCGTACGCTCCCTTTCCGTGGCCATGCACGGCGATCAGCAATTCCTCATTCCGCTCCTGCACCTCAAAGAGTTCGACCAGTACACCACCACCCACGCCCTGAACGTGTCGGTTCTGGCCATGGCGCTGGCGGAGTACATCGGGGTCCCGCCGAAGGAGGTGCGAGGCTTCGGGATCTCAGGGCTCCTCCACGACCTGGGCAAGACCCGAATTCCGGAAGAGATTCTGAACAAGCCCGGGAAGCTCACCGAGGAGGAGCGGGAGGTGATGAACACCCACACCGTGGAAGGCGCCCGACTGATCCTGGAAGCCGACGACCACCTGGATTTGGCTGCGGTGGTGGCCTACGAGCACCACATTCGCTTGGATGGGGGAGGATATCCAAAGCTGGCCTATCCGCGGAAATGTCATCAGTGCAGCAATCTCGTTCACGTCTGTGACGTCTACGATGCCCTGAGGACGAACCGGCCCTACCGGGCAGCTTGGGAGCACCACCGGGTGCTGGACTACATTCGAGAGGGGGCCGGGACCGAGTTCGACTCCCATCTGGCCCAGGCCTTCTGCGACATGATGGAGCGGTGGGAGTCCCGGGTAGCCATCCTGGAGGATGAAGACGATCCCCTCCCCGTGGGGAGGGACGTGCCATCCCCGTCAGAGGGAGGGGGGAGAGAGGAGCCAGGTCCGGATCAGCCTCCAGCGGAGGCATAGCGGAGGAGGCGCTCACCCGCGGCCTCTAGCTTCTCCACACTCTTGCAGAAGGCGAAACGGACCAGGCTGCGCCCGTCTGCGGGATCCTGGAAGAAGCTGCTTCCAGGAACAGCGGCCACTCCACCCTTTTCGGCCATGTGTCGGGCGAAGTCGTGGTCATCCCGGTCGCTGAGCCCGGAGAAGTCGGCCAGGATGTAGTACGCCCCTTCAGGCTTCGTTGCCGCGAAGCCGGCGTCTTCCAGGGCCTGGTGGAGCACATCTCTCCGCTGGCCGTAGTCTCTCGCCAGGCCTCGGTAGTATTCGTCACCCAGCTCGTTCAACCCCACGGCGCACGCTTCCTGGAGCGGAGCGGGAGCCCCCACGGTGAGAAAGTCGTGGACCTTTCGGATGGCGCCGGTGAGGTCGGGCGGAGCGACGATGGTTCCCACGCGCCACCCTGTGATGGCGAAGGTCTTGGAAAGGCCGGAAATGGTGATGGTGCGTTCCCGCATCCCCTCCAGCGTCATGAGGGGGATGTGCTCTCCCTGGTAGTAGATGTGCTCGTAGATCTCGTCGGTGAAGGCCAAGAGGTCGTGGGTCCGGCAGACACGGGCTACGGCTTCCAGCTCCGTACGATCCAGGACACGGCCTGTAGGGTTGTTGGGGGTATTCAAGATGATGGCGCGGGTCCGAGGGGTGACCCTGGCCTCCAGCTCCTGCGGGTCGAGACGGAAGTCGGGGGGCCTCAGGGGGTAGAAGACGGGCTCGGCGCCGCAGAGAATCGCGTCGGGCCCGTAGTTTTCGTAAAAGGGCTCCAGGATCAGGATCTCGTCCCCAGGGTCCACGACCCCCAGCATGACGGAGGCCATGGCCTCCGTGGCCCCACAGGTCACGGTGATCTCGGTCTCGGGATCCACCCCCACTCCATACCAGTCCTGGTATTTCCGAGCCAAAGCCTCCCGGAGGCGGCGAGTTCCCCAGGTGACCGCGTATTGATTGATGTCGTCCCGGATCGCCTGCGAGGGGCCCTGTTCGAGCAGGTAGTCGAGGTGCATGCGG
>SKZC01000418.1 GCA_007127575.1 Gemmatimonadota bacterium | reverse complement strand
TCAGGGACATGACGAGACCCACCGCGTGCTCCGCCACCGCGTGGGGAGAGTACGCCGGCACTCGGGCCACGGTGAGGCCGAGCTCGTCGGCGGAGCGGAGGTCCACGTGGTTGAACCCCGCGGACCGGAGGAGGATGAGCTCCGTCCCCCCCTCCGCCAACGCCTCCAGGACGGGGCCGCCCAACTCGTCGTTGACGAAGGCGCAGACGGCCGGGAAACCCTCGGCCAGCCCTACGGTGGCCGGATTCAGCCGCGGTTCCAGGAAGTGGAGGTCATGACCCATCTCCCGGTTGGCCTCGTCCAGAAAGGTTCGATCGTAGCTCATGGTGCTGAAGACGGCGATCCTCACGCCTCCACCCCCTCTTCGGCGTTAGTTCGCCGCGAAAGCTCCGGAACGGTAATGGAGAGCCGCCGGCCGATCCGAAGGAGATCCTGCAGGCGCCGGTGGGCCTCAGGGTCGGCCACCGGGTCCGGGAGGGTCGCCTCCTCCGGCGACGGCGCCCCGCCGCCGCTGAGGACTCCGGGTAAGGCCCGTTCCATGACGCGGAAGTAATGGTTCTGAGCCCACCACAGGTCCGAAGGGAAGGGGAGGTGTTCCAGAAGCTCGGTGGCGGCCAGGACCTGCTCCATATGGCGCCGGTCGTCGGGAGCCTGCTCCAGCTTCTCCAGGAGGTCGTGGAGAGCCGCGCCCACCTCGTAGGCCACGGATTGTTCGTCCAGGTCCAGGCGGGTCCGGCGGGCCTCCGCCAGGAGCGCCAGCGCCTGCTCCAGGTGCGGAGGCCGTGCAGCCAGAGCCCGCTCCAGTCGGGTGTTCACGACGAACTCTCCCGCCGTTTTCAGCGGACCCGGTTGGGGCATGGAAAGCTCGGCCAGGAACCGCATGAGAGGCGCCCGGTTTTCGTACAGGTCCGCCAGAACCCCCTCGGCCTCCTCCAGAGTGGACCTGAGGATGCGGGTCACCACCCACTCCTGCTCGTCCCGGAAGAGGGAATGGAGCGAGTAGGTGGCGGCCCGGAATTCCTGGTCCAGAATCCGGATCACGTCCGTGAAGCCGGCTTCCTCGAACTTCTGGGCGAGCCGGGCGCCCAGACTGCGGAAGAGCTCCATGTTCTGGTAGGGCCGCACCCCACCAACCAAGTTGTGGTCCCCCATGTGGAGCACGGCGTACGTGAACTCGGCGGTGCTGAACGTGATCCGGGAGGTGATGCGAGCGCGTCCCAACGCCATCCGAACCCGTCCCGCTCCCAACCGTCGGGCATCCTGAACCGTCACGGAGTAGCAGTAAACGGGTCGCTCCCCCCCGTCTCCGTTCTCGAAGAGCGATGCCACGGCGTGGTGGGCCGCCACATTGGAGAGGCCCACCCGCACGGTTCGGACCCGGGTGTCGTAGAGGTCGCGCCCCGATCCCTCCTCGGGCAGGTTGCTTTTTGCCTGGGACAGATCCTCCCTGAATTCCTCCTCCAGATCCTCGTCGAAGAGGATCCCCGCCAGGTGGAGGGCCCGAGCGGCATACTTCAGAACCTGAAGGCTCTCGATGCCGGAGAGATCGTCGAAGAACCAACCACAGCTCGTGTACATGAGCATGGCATGGCGCTGGAGCTCCATGAGCTTGAGCGCCCGCGTCCGCTCGTCCCCGTCCCGCGTCCGGCCCGTCTCTTCCCGGAGGAAGGCCTCCATCCGTTCCGGGGTACGGTTCAGAATCACGTCGATATAGCGGTCCCGGGCGCCCCAGGGATCCCGGAAGAGCTCCCGGGCCCCGTTCTCGTACAGGGGTTCCAATCGGTCTCTGAGTCGGTCCAGAGCCTCTCGGAGTGGGGTCCTCCAGTCCTGGCTCCATTCAGGGTACCCACCGGTGCTGCAGCCACAATCCGAGCGCCAACGCTCCACCCCGTGAGCACAACTCCAAGAGCTCCCGTCGTGGATCCGAGCCTCCCAGGTGGGGGGGTGCAGATCCAGATACTCTCCGTAGTTGGTGAGCTTCACCTTGGGATCCCGTTCCAGCTCGGAAAGGGCATACGCCAGGGCCATCTCGCCGTGTCGGTGGTGGTGCCCGTAGGTCTCGCCGTCGGTGGCGATGTGGGTTAGTCCCTCGGCACCCCACCGGCGGCCCGCCTCCCGAAGCCGACGGGCGAAGCCGCCCCCATCGTTGAGGAGCCGCTCAAACGCCACCGCCCGGGAAAGCCCTCCGAAGTAGAAAAAAACCACCATCTCCCCTCCGGACGGGAGGGACACCCGGTACGGCCGACTGGGATCCAGCATCTCGCCGTTAAGCCGCGTCCACTCCCCGTCAGGAGGGCGCACCGCCTTCGCCTGTCCCGGGGCGAGCACGGTGAAGCGGATTCCCTCCTCCGCCAGGTCCTCCAGGGTGGCGATGTCCGCCCCCGTCTCCGGGAGCCACATTCCTTCGGGCTCCCTCCGGAACCGCTGCCGAAAGTCCTCAAGGCCCCAGAGGATCTGGGTCCGCCGGTCGCGGGCGTTGGCCAGCGGGAGGATCATGTGGTTGTAGGGCTGGGCCATGGCCGAGCCGTGACCCCCGAACCGATGACGGCTCTCCTCGTCCGCCGCCAGAATCGCCTCATAGGTCTCGGGAGCCTTGCGCTCCATCCAGGCCAGAAGGGTGGGACCGAAATTGAAGCTGATCCGAGCGTAGTTGTTCACGATTCGGACGATCCGCCCCCTCTCGTCCAGAATCCTGGCGAAGGCGTTAGGGGCGTAACACTCGTAAGCGATCCGCTCGTTCCAGTCGTGGAAGGGGTGGGCCGACTCCTCCCGTTCGATCTCCTCGAGCCAAGGGTTCTCCCGAGGCGGTTGGTAGAAGTGGCCGTGGATACAGATGTGCCGTGGCGTCATCCCTCGGACTCCTTGGGAACCCGGAAGACCAGGGCGGCCAGGGGTGGGAGGGTGACCACCAGGGAATGGAAGTGTCCGTGGCTGGGGATGGGCACCGACTCCACTCCGCCCAGATTGCCGAGGCCGCTCCCACCCAGCTCCCGGGCGTCGGTGTTCAGGACCTCGTCCCACCGGCCCGCCCGGGGTACCCCGATTCGATAGTTCTCCCTGGGTATCGGAGTGAGGTTCAGCACCGCCACCAACACCCCACCCCCCTCGCTCGAAGGGTCCCTCCGGAGGAAGCTGAGAACGCTGTTGGAGCCGTCGTTGGGATCGATCCACTGGAAACCAGCCGGGTCGAAATCACTCCGATGCAAGGCGGGCTCGGAGGTGTACAGGTGATTCAGGCTCTGCACCGTCTTGAGGATGGCCGAGTGTCCCGGCTCCTCGAGCAGGTGCCAATCCACGCTCCCGTCATGGTCCCACTCTCTCCACTGCCCCACCTCTCCGCCCATGAAGAGGAGCTTCTTGCCCGGCTGCAGGGTCTGGTAGGCCAGAAGAAGGCGGAGGTTGGCCCGGCGCTGCCAGTCGTCGCCAGGCATCCGACCGATGAGGGAGCCCTTCCCGTGAACCACCTCGTCGTGGGAAAGGGGAAGCATGAAGTTCTCGTTGAAGGCGTAGACCCCCCGGAAGGTGAGCTGGTTGTGGTGATGAGCCCTGTACACGGGGTCTCGCTTGAAGTACTCCAGGGTGTCGTGCATCCAGCCCATATCCCACTTCGTTCCGAACCCCAGCCCACCCAGGTACGTGGGGCGAGAAACCATGGGCCAGGCGGTGGACTCCTCGGCCGCCGTCATGACATCGGGAAACTGACCGTAGACCTCCTCATTGAACCGACGCAGGAAGTCGATGGCCTCCAGGTTCTCCCGTCCTCCGTACTCATTCGGAATCCAGTCCCCCTCCTCCCGCGAGTAGTCCAGATAGAGCATGGAGGCCACCGCGTCAACCCGGATCCCATCCACATGGTATTGGTCCAGCCAGAACAGGGCGCTGCTGAAGAGAAAAGAGCGAACCTCGTTCCGGCCATAGTTGAAGATCAGGCTCTCCCAGTCCGGGTGGAAACCCTTCCGGGGGTCCTCGTGCTCGAAGAGATGGGTTCCGTCGAAATAACCCAACCCATGCTCATCGCTGGGAAAGTGGGAAGGGACCCAGTCCAGGATGACCCCGTACCCATGCTGGTGGAGCTGGTCCACCAGGTACATGAAGTCCTGCGGGCTGCCCTGCCGGCTAGTGGGAGCGAAGTACCCCGTGGTCTGATAACCCCACGACCCGAAAAAGGGATGCTCCATCACGGGAAGGAACTCCACGTGGGTGAAGCCCGTGTCCTTGAGATGCTTCACCAGGAGCGGCGCGATTTCCCGATAGCTGAGGAAGCGCTCCGGGTCCCCCGGATCCCGACGCCAGGACCCCAGATGAACCTCGTAGACGGAGACCGGAGCTTCGTGATGGTTTCGGGCCCCTCGCTCCTCCATCCAGTCCCCGTCCCCCCACTCGTAGTCCAGGTCCCACACCACCGAAGCGGTTCGCGGGGGCTCCTCATGGCGGAAGCCGAAGGGATCCGCCTTCTGGACGCGATAGCCCCCGTGCCGAGACCGGATGTCGTACTTGTAGACCGCTCCCTCCTGCACCCCGGGAATGAAGCCCTCCCAGATCCCCGAGCCTCCACGGGAGGAAAGGGGGTGGGCGTTCCCGTCCCAGCCGTTGAAGTCTCCCACCACGGAGACGGCCTCGGCATTAGGTGCCCAGACGGCGAAGTGGGTGCCGGGGGTCTCGGACTCGGAGGAGAGGTGAGCCCCCAGCACCCGGTAGAGGCCGGTATGGGTCCCCTCGTTGAAGTAATGCAGATCGTCTTCCGTCAGAAGACTCGTCCTCGCAACGCTTCCAGGCTCCTCTTCCGCTCCCATCAGACTACTCCTTCTGCTTTGCGTGCGTCGTCCAGTCGTTCGAGGGTTTCCAGGATGTCGGGCCGCTGGGCCCACTCCTCCATGGAGATCCTGGCGCGCCCCGTCCAGTTGTCCGGCCCGGCGGTTCCGGGGCGGTTTTGGGGACGCTCCTCCAACCAGAGATCCTCGAGATTCACCAGGACCAGGCCTGCCGGCCCTCGTCCCAGGCGCTCCAGCACCCCGGCGAGAACGTTCATGGGCTCGTCCCCAGGAGGTACCGAATCCTCCGTCACTCCCGCCGCTTTTCGGAGCGCGCGACGGCTCGTTTCTCTCCACTCCTCTTCCCCTCCCCGCTCGTCAGGGTCCAGCTCTCCTGCCGCCTCCCTCTCTGCCAGATCCGTGCCCTTCCAGAAGGCGGCGAAAGGAGGGAGGTCGTGGGTGTTCATGGACGCCACCGACCCCGAGGGTTGGGGCTCCAGGCCCGTAGGATCGTCCGGGCGGATGGAAAAGGGAACCACGTAGCTCCTCCCCACACCCATCCGTTCCATGGCCTCCCGGACCTCGTGGGGCACCGTCCCCAGATCCTCCCCCACGAGTTGGGTACCATGGCGATGGGACTCGGCGCTGAGGATGGCCCAGAGCTCCTCGTGGGGATACCGAACGTACGCCCCCTCCGCCGCAGAGAACCCGTCGGGAACCCAGTACATTCGATGGAGCCCCATCACGTGATCGATGCGGAGCGTACGAGCCGGGGGGAGGAGGAGGTCCAGAATCCGGCGGAAATGCCGATGCCCCGACGCTCTGGACGCTGGAGGCACCAGAGGGGGAAGCCCCCAGTTCTGTCCATCTCCATGGAATCCGTCCGGAGGAGCTCCCAGGCTGGCTCCTTGTGCGAACAGCTCCGGATAGGCCCAGACGTCGAAACCCTGGGGATGGGCCCCGAGCGGCAAGTCCAGGTACAGCCCCCCTCCTTCGCCGTCCATCCGACGCACCAGGGACTCCAGCATGGAGCTGAACCGGTACTGGGCGTAGCGGTGGCGTAGGCGGACCTCTTGGGAGCCTAGTTCTCCCGAGATGTCGCCCCCTCCCGATCCACCGGCCCAATCCGGACCCGGAGGTCCCACCGCAGCCACCGCGGCCCGAAAATCAGCGTAGGCGCCCACCTCCGGCCTCCTTTGGAGGAATCCCCGGTAGTCCGCCGAATCCTCGCCCCCTTTCTCCCTCCAGTGCGCCGCCAACCGGTCCAGCAGGGGCAGTCGGCATCGGGCCACCTCTTCGTAATCCACCGAGGACGCCCGCTCCAGTCCCGCCGCCCTCTCCCGAAGCGGCGGAGACTCGGCCCACTCGCGCACCTCACGGCAATCCCCCCACTCCGGAAGCTCCCGAGGATCCAGATAGAGCTCGTTCCAGAAGAGGCGACTCACCGGTGCGTACGGGCTGGGCTCCACAGGTCCCTCCACATAGATCGGGAAGAGGGGCAGCGTGCCCACCATCTCTCCCCCGCGGTCGCGGACCCAACGCAACAAAGCCTCCAACCCTCCCAGGCTCCCGAACCCCCAATCCCCGGAGCGTCGGAGGGCATGGAGAGGAAGGAATCCCCCCCACTCCCGTCTTCGCTGGGGATCATGGTAGGTCTGGGGCGGGGCCGCCACGACGCTTGTACGGTACGAGGCTCCCGATACCTGAAGCTCCAGATCGTAGCACCCCGGCAGGAGCGAGCCCGGGACGGCCATCCGGGGGGTAACGGTATCGTTCCACTCCTGAAGCTCTCCCTCGGGAGAGTACAGTCGGAGCCGGGCCGGCGCTCCCTCGAGCTCGCCGGGATGGACCCGCACGTCGATCCCCGATCCGGTCCCCACCACCTGCACGGGCTCCAGAAGTCCAGGGCCCTCTTCGGCGCTCCGAGCCCGGAGAAGCGTCGGCGCATCCCCCGGCCCCTCCAGAGGAAGCCCCATGGCACGGAGGACCCCCACCACCGTCTCAGGGGACGGCCGGACCTCCCGATCGAAGCCGTCTGTGTGGCGGAGCTCCACTCCGTGGAGTCGAGCCAGCCTCCGAAGTGCCTCCAGCTCCTCCTCCACCCCACTTCGCGTCCAGGAGGGGGGATCAGTCATCCCAGGCGTCATCCTTAACCTGTTGCAGGATCCCCTCCAATGGGATCCGCACCCAATCCGGCCGATTGTTCAGCTCGTACCCCAACTCGTAAAGCCCCTTTTCTAGGAGAAAGAGCTCCAGCAGGAGGGCACGCCCTGCAGACGAACCGGGGAGAATCCCCAGGGGTGAGACGGTGGACAGGTATCCGGTGAGGAACTCCACCGAGACCCATGTGGACCAGATCCGGCTCCATGGCCGGAGGGCGGGCTCGCCGCCCTCCGGTACGAGGCCCAGCTCACGGAGCGAGCCCAGCGCCGTCCGGTTCGCATAGTCGAAGGACCGAAGCATCCCCGCCACGTCCCGCAAAGGGGAACGTTTGAGTCTTCGTTCGCTCAAGGGGCGGTCCGGCTCCCCTTCGAAGTCGATGATCTGGAAGTCTCGGCCCGTGAAGAGGACCTGGCCCAGGTGGTAGTCTCCGTGACACCGTATCCGTACCCCGTCCAACTTCTCGTCCAGAAGCTCCCGAAACCGCCGGAGAAGCTTCGGCCGGAGCTCCAGCACCTGGGAGGCCATGGCGCTCTCCTCCTCACCCAAGCCATCCACTCGACGCGCCAGCCTCTCCAGGGTCGTGCCGAGCTGGTTTCTGAGGGATTGGTAAAGGGACCGCTGATACAGGGTGGTGAAGGGTTCAGGACGGAAGGCCTCGTCCTGGGGTGACGAAGACAGCGTCTGATGCAGCTCCCCGGTTCGGGTTCCCAGAAGGCGAGCTGAGCCCAGATACGGACCCACCACCTCCCACACCCCCTCGGGGATCTCGCCCCCGTTGGACCGAGCCTCGGCCCCCGCCAGTAGATCGGTTGGGAGGGGGAGGGCTCCCACATCGATAGACGATGCCAGTCCCGCTTCGAAGTACCCCACCAGGGAGTCCACGGTGTACGCCCACGCATCCCCCTGATTGGGCACGAACCGGTGAAGGACCCCGGCGGTGGCGGTGGGCCGCTCGTCCTTCCGGAACTCCAATTGCCCCACCAACTCGGGGGTGTGCCCGAACTCCGCCGTCCGGAGAAACGAGCCGATCTCCACGTCCTGGTTCACCCCGGGCTCCACACGGCGAAATAGCTTGAGAATCCACCGGTCACCGAAGCGCACCGAGGAGTTGCTCTGCTCCACCTTTCCGAGGCTGGGCTGGAGGCTTTCCGGTTCCCCTCCCAGGAGCTCCTTTCTGGGGAGATACGCCTCCCCTGCCATCCCCTCCGTCTCCCCCTCCAGGGACCGGCCCCGGGCCACGGCCTCCAGGAGTGTCCGACTGAACGCCGGATCCACCAGGGCGTCGTGCAGAATTCCGTGCTCAGAGCCTACGGCCACCCGGCAGACCACGGCATCCCGGTGCTCATCCCGGATCCGCTCCTCCGACTCTCCGGAGGCGAAGGCCAGGGCCAGGAGGTACACCTCCGGGTCATGGCCCACGTACTGCACCTGGAAGAGAACCAGGCGGGCCCGGACCCCATCAGACCGAAGGGTTACGACGTTTTCCACCGTCCCCTTCTGGATCTCCCGCCCTTTCCCGGCGAACCACCGCTGACGACGCAGGTACTCCACCAGGCGCTCGGCCAGCCGGTCCCGGCGCCGGCCCTGGAACACCTCGGTCCAGCGCTCCCGAGGCCGAAGTTCGGGAAGCTCGTCCGGATCCTTCCCCCTCCCTTTTCGAACCTCGATTCGCTCCCGGGCCACGTCCTCTCGCTCCAGGACGAACCAGAAGAACGCATGAGGAGCCAGGGTCATGGGGTACCGGGAGTCGGACACCGGAGGGAAGTGGCTTCGGCCGAAGAGCTCCAGAGGATGTCGACCCTGGTAAGCCGACAGGTCCAGCGCCACAGCCTGGGAGAAGCGGGAGAGGTTCGCCACCACCAGGATGGTTTCGTCCTTGGACTCCCGGAGGTACGCCACCACCTTCGAGTTTTCCTGGTGGACCCACTGGAAGGTCCCACGCCCGAAGGCGCGGGGCTGTTTCCGGAGGGCGATGAGGCGCCTCATCCACCAGAGGAGGGAGCTTGGGTTGCGTTGCTGCGCTTCCACGTTCACCGACTCGTAGTGGTATTCGGGGTCGATGATGACCGGCAGAAAGAGCTTCTGGGGATTGGCCTTGGAGAAACCGGCGTTCCGGTCCCCACTCCACTGCATAGGAGTTCTAACTCCGTTCCGGTCCCCGAGATAGAAGTTGTCTCCCATCTGGATCTCGTCGCCGTAGTACAGAAC
>SKZC01000371.1 GCA_007127575.1 Gemmatimonadota bacterium | reverse complement strand
TTCGGGAAGACGGAGGAGGGGACGGTGTGGCTGGACCCGGAACGGACCTCTCCCTATCGCTTCTACCAGTTCTGGATGAATGTGGACGACGGTGACGTGGGCACGTACCTACGGTACTTCTCCCTTCGTACACAGGAGGAGATCGAGGAGCTGGAGGAGGCCACCCGGGCGCGTCCCCACGCTCGGGCGGCCCAAAAGGCTCTAGCGGAGGAGGTAACGGAACGGGTCCATGGCGCCGGGGGTGTGGCCCGGGCCCGTGCGGCGACACGGGTCCTCTTCGGGGGAGAAATCCAGGGATTGGGAGCCGAAGAGATCCACGAGATCTTCTCCGACGTTCCCTCCAGCAAGGTGTCGAGGGAGCGCCTGTCCGGAGAGGGGGTTTCGCTGGTTGAGCTCCTCTCTGAGTCGGGAGCCGCCTCCTCCAGGGGCGAGGCCCGACGCTCCATCGATCAGGGGGGGATCTACCTGAACAACGTCCGAGTGTCGGACGTCCACCGCCGGGTGACCCGCGAGGACGCGGTGGAAGGGCGGTTCCTGGTGCTTCGGAAGGGGAAGAAGAGCTACCGCCTCATTCGCATCGAGTCCTGACCCCGGACCGCCGGCCTCCGCTCGTACCCCTGCCAGCTTCCCGGGCTCACCGGCACGAAGAGGGTCTCGAACGGCTCCTGGGCGTCCACCTCCGCGAAGAACGGGACCTCGTCGTAGACGCCGACCTGGACGATTCGCGAGCAGTCCAGGCCGACCTCGTCGTCGAAGCTGACGTACTCGTATCCCTCGAACTCCATGGGCTCATCGTCCAGGAACCAGGCGGCGGTTGTTGCGTAGCGGCCTTCGTAGGCGTCGTCTCCCAGCTCCCTGACGGATCGCCGTTCCGGTCCCACGAGGGTGTCTCCATCGGGGGTGATGAGGATCTCCACGTCCCGCCCAGTGGCCAGGCAAAGGGTTCGGCGTTCCCCTTCCGGTTCGGAGGTGCTGATCTCCCGAACCGTAGCCGGAGCGTCGGAGGGAGTGGGCTCCGGCGCGGGGGCCGCCCGCGCTCCCACGGGAAGGCTCAGCTTCAGGTGAAAGCCCCAGTCCCGTCCCAATTGGGGTCCGTCCAGGTCGTGGTGTACGGGGAAGGAGATCTCGGCGGAGGCTCGCCCGCCCTGTAGCCTCCCTTCGGGGAAGTGAATGTTCACTCCCACCGGGGCGTCCACCCGGGTGCCTCCCTGGAGGAAGGGGTGCGCCATCTGGATTGCCATGGGATCCAGGGCCGGGTCACTCCCTGA
This sequence comes from Gemmatimonadota bacterium, assembly GCA_007127575.1. Taxonomy (GTDB): domain Bacteria; phylum Gemmatimonadota; class Gemmatimonadetes; order Longimicrobiales; family Gaopeijiaceae; genus SKZC01. The sequence continues at coordinate 7,882 of SKZC01000371.1, read as the reverse complement.
GAGGTTGCCCCACCGCTCCCAACTCACTCGTGCGGAGCCGCTCAGCCAGTCCGTGAATCGAGGGGCCACCCATCCGGTGAACAGGGCCCTGTTCCCCAACCGGTAGTCTCGAGAGTTTTCACCGATCCGAAGGACCCCTCGAGCCTGGGCCCCGAAGGTTCCATGCTCGTTTACCGCGACGAAAGTGGCTCCAGGTGTGAAGTCCACCGTGCCGGAGCCGTACTGAAGGGGGTACGGAAGGATCTCCGGATCGGGATGGCTCCGGGGAGTCACCCCCTCCTCGTTCACACCGCCGGTAGGGAAGGAAAATCCGGCGGACAGATGGGCGCGGTAGGGCCACGACTCGTGGAGGGACACCAGGGCATGCGCCTCCACGTCTCCCAGGCCCCATGCACTGGTCTCCGCAACGTTGGTCTCCGTGGCGATCTCGGCGGTTCGTTGGACGAGAGGCACCGAGGCCTCGAAGGTGACCCACTCCAGCAGGCCGTAGGAGAGCGCCAGGGCGTGCTCCTGTCGGCTCACCTCCAGGGGGACCATTTCGAAGTCCTGCAGGATCAGGAGGGCCGGGATCGTATCCGGTCCCACCCGGGTGCCCCGGTCCTCCATCTGTCGAAGTCGGTATGTGAAGAGGAGCTCCCCATGTCCCCGCAGGTGGTCCAGGGTCACCCCGGCTGGTGCGTGGGCGTCCGGTCGAAGGGTCCACTCTGCTGAGCTCTGGGCCGTGCTGGGTTCCGGTGGGATGGCCAGCGAGAGGGCCAGAGCCAGGCTCCCGAGGGTGAGCGCGCGCGTCATCGAATCTCCTCCACGTCTCGGTTTTCCCGTGCGGCCACGGGCCGGTCGCCCACAAAGATGGGCCTCAGGGCCCGGATCCAACAGGGGTCGTCGTAGGTTACTCCCGGTAGTATCCAGGAACATCGCCGACCCCCGCTGGTATGGAATACGCTGGGTCCGGACCTTTTTCCGCCTCCGGACGGGGCGTTTTGAAAGGTCGGATCACCATCTCCCGAATGCGAGAGCGAGAGGATGAATCAGAAGACGTTGGTCCTTGCTGGAAGCCTCTTCCTGGCCGTTCTGGTGGTGGCCGGAGTCACCCTTTGGGCCGCCTCGGGAGGCGACGAGGGCGGCCTCCAGGCATCGGCCTCCGGGGAGCTGGCGTTGGCCTCCGAGAGCGCACAGGCCCAGGCCTGGGAGGAGGGGGATCCCCTGGAGATGACCGTGTACATGAGTCCCACCTGCGGTTGCTGTGGTGCGTGGGTGGAGCACATGGAGGAACACGGTTTCGAGGTGGAGGTGCGGCACCGGGAGGACATGTTCGGAGCGAACGAATACTTCGGGATTCCTCGTCCGTTGGCGTCCTGTCACACAGCGCTGATCAACGGATTTCTGATGGAGGGTCACGTGCCTGCCGAGGACGTGAGGGCGTTCCTGGCCGAAGCTCCTGAAGGGGCCCGGGGGCTCACCGTCCCCGCCATGCCGGTGGGATCGCCCGGGATGGAGATGGGGGGACAGGTGGATCCCTACGACGTGCTGGTGATGCATGAGGACGGTCGCACCACCGTCTTCAGTAGCCACCCGTAGGGCAGCAGCGTCCCGCCGGGGATCTCAGCACCGGGTCCGGGATGGCGAAGGCGTCCACCAACATTTGAGCCGATTCCCTTACGTCGGTGAGCATCTCGTTCACCGCTGAGCGAATGGCCTTCGTCTTCGCCCCTTCCATGAAGCCACTCTCCAGGTACCATCCCGCGTGCCGCTCCATCCTGCAGAGGGCGTGGAGCGTGCAGAGCTCGCGCAGCGTCTCCGAAGTTCCTGCGTCCCGGGCTCCAGCCACCCCCGCCTGAAAGGCCTCCAGCACCAGCCGTTCGCCGTGTGCCGTGCCCAGCGTCACCAGGTGATCCTGGCACTCGTTCACCGCATCGAAGGGTTCCATTCCTCCCCCGATCCGCTCCTGGAGTCGCTGAGCCAGGGTATGGAGCAGGTGTTGCTCCCGGGTCCGGAAGGCCCAGCGGTGGAAGTCTGGATCCCGAATGTGGCTCCGTTCCGTCCTCCGGGCCGCCACCGGGTTCGCCTTCTGGATGCGTTTTCTGGTACGGCGGGCCAGGTGCTGTACGATCTCCCAGAACCGGAGGTCGCCCATGGTCTCCCTGTACTCGGTGAGCAGGCCCTTCGCAACGAGTTGGAGTAGCACCGGATTGGTGCCTTCGAAGGTGGTGAATACGTCCACGTCCTCCCGTAACGCCCCGAGTCCGTTGGCGGCATCGTAGCCCTCTCCTCCGCACGCCTCCCTACACGCCTGGATCGTGTCCATGGCGTGTCGGGAAGCGTATGCTTTCAGCGCCGCGGCCCGGACCTCCAACTCCGGTGAGGGGCTGTCGTCGTGGGCGTGCAGCCGATCGACCACGTCCCAGACGGCGAAGTGAAGGCCGTACGTGGCGGCCAGGCGCGGAAGGAGGAGCCGACGGTGGGCCAGGAAATCCAGGAGGGGCCGCTCCTCCTCGTCGGGTGGGCCGAACTGCCGTCGTCGCTCCCCGTACCGTACGGCGATGGTCAGGGCACGCTTGGCCGTGCTCACCGACGCGGCGGCGATGGAGACCCTTCCCATGACCAGCGTTCCCAGCATGGTGAAGAATCGGCGGCCGTCACCTTCGATGGGACTGTGGTAGCTCCCGTCAGGCTCCACCGTCCCGAAGCGGTTCAGGAGAGCGGTCCGTGGGACCCGGACGTGGTGGAAGCGGAGCGTCCCGTTGTCCACCCCGTTGAGACCCACCTTCCGGCCCCGGTCTCCGATTTCCACCCCGTCCATGACGGTCCCGCCGGGGGTCCGGATCGGTACCAGGAAGGCGTGGACCCCGTAGTCCACTCCCCCGGTGCGAAGTCGAGCGAAAACCGTGGCTACTTGCCCGTGAAGGGCGGCGTTTCCGATCCAATCCTTCTCCGCCGCCTCCGAGGGAGTGTGGATCTCGAACTCCTCATCCTCCGGGTGATAGGTTGCCACCGTCTCCAGCTCCCGCACGTTGGATCCGTGGGCCCGCTCCGTCATGGCGAAGCATCCCGGCACCTCCAGCCTTCCGATCCGGGCGAGGAATTCCCGGTGGTGCTCCTCCGTGCCGAGCTGCCACACGCTCCCCCCGAAGAGGCCGAACTGGACCCCGAACTTCACGAGCACGCTCAAATCCCCCAGCGCCACCGTCTCGAAGACCTTCACCGCCTGACGAATGTCCCCTGAGCCTCCAAACTCCGACGGGTAGCCGAGTCGTCCCCAGCCTCGGTCCGCCAGCGCCTTCACCGCCTCGAGGACTGCGCTCCGATAACGATCCAGGTCCTCGTCCCGGTGAGGTTGAAGGGGGGACGTCGCCATCGCTTCCAGGACTTCCTGACGGAGGTCCCACCAGGGATCCTCCAGGACCTTCGTCAGGGCGGTGGACGACGTCGTGTCTCGCCCTTCAGGATGCCGTGAAGAGGGAGCGTTGGTCATGGCGTAACGGAGGTGGGAGGAGCGGCTGCGGGAAGGAGGAATATCGGGTTGGGGCAGGTGGAGGGCCAGGCCCCTTGACCCCGTGCTTCCACCGCGCCACCATGGCTCCTTCCGCTGCGGGAGCGTGCGCCCCTTAACCTGAGAGAGTCATGGAACAGGACAGCCCCCTCGTCGGCGTGATCATGGGGTCCCGGTCCGACTGGCCCACCCTCTCCCACGCCGTGGAGACCCTGGACTCCCTGGGAGTCCCCCACGAGGTGCGGGTCGTGTCGGCACACCGGACGCCCGACCTCCTCTTCGGATACGCTCAGGAGGCGGAGGGCCGGGGGCTCCAGGTCATCGTCGCCGGAGCCGGTGGGGCGGCCCACCTCCCAGGCATGGTGGCGGCCAAGACCGTGCTCCCCGTCCTGGGAGTTCCAGTGGAGAGTCGAGCCTTGCAGGGCCTGGACTCCCTCCTCTCCATCGTTCAGATGCCGGGCGGGGTCCCTGTGGGGACCCTGGCCATCGGTAAGGCGGGTGCGGTGAACGCCGCCCTGCTGGCCTGCGAGATCGTGGGCGTGGCGCACCCGGAGCTCCGGGAAGCGGTACGGAAGTACCGAGAGGCCAGGACCGAGGCCGTCCTGGCGGATCCCGACCCCAGGGTACCGAAGCCATGAGGGTCGGGGTGCTGGGAGGGGGCCAGTTGGGCCGAATGCTCGGTCTGGCTGGGATTCCCCTGGGGATTCGGTTTCGATTCCTGGACCCGGGCCCGGATGCCCCGGCGCGACAGGTGGGCGAATGGATCCGGGGTGGGTACGGGAAGCTCGAGGCACTGGAGACCTTCGTATCGGGGCTGGATCTGGTGACCTGGGAGTTCGAGAACGTCCCGGTGGAGACGGCGCAGACCTTGAGGGACCGGGTGGCGGTTCGCCCCAATCCGGTGGCGCTGGAGCGGGCGCAGGACCGGAAGGTGGAGAAGCAATTGTTCCGGTCCCTGGGGATTCCCACCGCTTCCTTCCGAACTGTGGACTCCCGGGAGGAGCTCCTGCGGGCCGGGGCGGATCTGGGATTCCCGGCGGTTCTCAAGACCCGTCGGATGGGATACGACGGGAAGGGCCAGCGGCTCCTGCAGAGCGCTCGGGATGTGGATGGAGCCTGGGCCGAGCTCCAGGGAAGCCCCCTCATCCTCGAGGCCTTCGTTCCCTTTCGCCGTGAGCTCTCCATCGTGGGGGCCCGGGGAAAGGACGGGAAGGTGGTGTTCTACCCCCTCGTGGAGAACCGGCACCGCTCCGGGATCCTGGTCCGCACGGAGGCTCCCGCCCCCCAGGTCCCTTCGGCTCTGGAGGAGCTGGCCCAGAGCTATCTACGGCGCCTGATGGGGGAGATGGAGTATGTAGGAGTCCTGGCCCTGGAGCTCTTCCATGTGGGCGACGATCTGTTCGCCAACGAGATGGCTCCCCGGGTCCACAACTCGGGGCACTGGACCCAGGACGGGGCTCTTACCAGCCAGTTCGAAAACCATATACGGGCGGTGACCGGTCTCCCTCTGGGACCCACGGACCCCGAGGGCGTTACGATCATGGTCAACACCATCGGGAGGGTGCCTTCTCCGGCGGCGGTCCTCCGGCTTCCCGGGACCCACCTGCACCTCTATGACAAGGTCCCGAGACCGGGAAGAAAGCTAGGGCACGTCAATGTGCGGGGGGCGACGCGAGCCGATGCTCGGGAACGGGCACGTGCCGTGGAGGAGCTCCTCGGTGACCTGGAGGGTCACCAGTGACGTTGATTACGCAGCGCACCGCCGGCAGAGCCCGTAGAGGACCACCTCGTGATCCTCCACCTGGAAGCCATGAGGAGTAATGGACTTCACGTTCCCCGGGCAGCCATCCACCTCGTAGACCCGGTCGCAGCTCCGACAGTGGAAGTGGTGATGATGTCCCTTACCGGCCACTTCGTATCGAGGCGGCTCCCCGGGAAGCTCCACGGGTTCAACCCAGCCATCGTCCTGAAGGATCTTGAGGTTTCGGTAGACGGTGGCGATCCCCAGGCCCTCCACCTCCTGCCGGGCCGCCTCCAGCAGCCCCTTCGGGCTCAAGGGGTGTCCAGCCTCGGTGAGGGCGGATCGGATGGCCTTCCGTTGGCGTGTGTCCCTCTGCATGCGCGGTTCCCTTATGTCCTCGATTGCGCTCCCAGGGCCTCCGACGGGTCGAGCCTGTCACCACCCGGTCCGGAAGCTCCGACGGCTTTCGTCTCCTCTCCCCCGCACCCGGGACAGCCACACGAACGGGCTACCGAGCGTTCGCTATGCACGCAGTGGAGACGAGCGTTCCAGAGGAGGCCGCCGGCCACCGTCAGCGCAGCCACCGAGCTCGTTGCCGGCTCGGGAACGGGATGAAAGGCGTGTCCTACCGATGCCGCCCAGGCCACGAGCCCCAGGGCCATGGGTACGGCCACCTTCCATTCCCCATGATTGCGGAGCCCGGAGACGAGGGCAAGCCCGACCAGCGCCGCCGTTCCAGCCAGGAACCAGGCCTCTAACGCTTCCACCGGCGCCAGGGCGGGCACGAAGGCTACGATGATGGGAGTGGCCACGCAGTGGATGGCGCACAGGAGCGGCGCGAGGGGAGTCCAACCCCAGGGCTGGTTCAAGAACGGAATCATGTACGATAGATTGGAGGTTGGATTCGATAATCAATAATCAACTATCACTTTCCTCCCTTTCTGCGTCAAGTGCGCAGCCCAGGAAGGGTCCCGGTGGGGCGGACTCCCTCGGGAAGGAGCTTCCCCTTACCTTTCTCGGGTCGGACCCAACCAAGAGCGAGAGGTGGCCAGATGTTGGACGAGATTCGTCAGCGACTCGAGGATGAGATCGAGAACCTGACTCACGAGCTGAACGTGGTGCTCCCGGAGGCGATCTCCAAGGCGGTGGAGATGGGAGACCTGAGGGAGAACGCGGAGTACAAGTCCGCTCTGGAGCGCCAGCAGTTCGTTCAGGCCCGGATCGGTCACCTGGGCCAGCGCCTCTCCGAGCTTTCCAAGATCGACGTGGAGACCATGCCTCCTGATCGGGCGGGCTTCGGATCCAAGGTCACCATCTACGACCTGGGCTCCGATGAGGAGATGACCATCACCCTGGTGGCGGGTGACTTCATGGACCTGGAGGCCGGCCACGTCTCCCTGGAGTCCCCCATCGGCTCGGGCCTCATGGGAGCCCGGGAGGACGAGGTGGTGACGGTGGAGCTTCCCGCAGGGGCCCGGGAGTACCGGGTCACCTCCCTCCTGACCCTTCCCCAGCAGCTCGGCCTCGCCCAGGACGACTCGGGTTCCTGAGAGGGTGCGGAAAGGGTCCATCCGGATGATCTGAGGTGGACGCCCTCCTGACGGTTCGTGGGCTCTCGAAGAGCTTCCTGGAAGGGGATCGGTTCCGGCCCGTCCTTCGGGAGGTGACGTTGGACCTGTTCCCCGGGGAATTCGTGGCCCTTCTGGGTCCCAGCGGCTCGGGGAAATCCACGCTCCTGAATCTGGTGAGCGGCATCGACGCTCCCGACGAGGGGAGCATCCGGCTCGGAGAGACGGAGCTCACCGCTCTTTCGGAGAGAGGTCGAGCCCTCTTTCGCCGTCGACGCTTGGGCCTGGTCTTCCAGTTCTTCAACCTGATCCCCACCCTCACCGTCTTGGAAAACCTCCTCCTCCCCCTGGAGCTCAATGGGATGGACGAAGGTCGGGGCCGGGCCCGGGCAGAGCGGATGCTGGAGAGAATGGGGCTCGGGGACCGTGGAGAAGCCTTTCCGGACCGCCTCTCCGGCGGGGAGCAGCAGCGCGTCGCCTTGGTCCGGGGCCTGATCCACGACCCGGTCCTCCTCCTGGCCGACGAGCCTACCGGGAACCTGGACGCATCCTCAGGAGCCCGGGTCCTGGATCTGATGGATGAGCTCATGACTGAGAACGACCGAACCGTGCTGGTGGCGACCCACTCCGTCGACGTGGCGTCGCGGGCTCACCGGGTGCTCGAGCTGGAGGATGGGCGGCTTCGGAAAGGGGACTGAGAAGGTGCCCTCGCTCCTCTTTCGCTCCGGGGTTCGTCACCACCTCCGGCATCCCCTCCAGGGGGGGCTGGCGATCCTGGGGATTGCCTTGGGCGTGGCCGTGGTGCTGGCGGTGGATTTGGCTCTCGAGGGGGCCGGACGGGCCATCCGGGCTTCCACAACCGCCGTGGCGGGGCAGGCGACGCACCAGGTGGTGGCCGGAAGTCCCGGAGTGCCTTCCGAGATCATCGCATCCCTTCGGTTGGACCCCCAGGTCCGGGCCGCAGCCCCCATCGTCGAGGCAATTCTCACGGTTCCGGCTCTTCCCGGGCGGGCGTTGACGGTCCTGGGAGTAGATCCGCTCTCGGAGCGAGCGTTCCGTCCTCACCTGGCCCCCTCCGGCTCC
>SKZC01000204.1 GCA_007127575.1 Gemmatimonadota bacterium | reverse complement strand
CTGCGCAGTGCTCGGAGGTCTCGCGGGGGAAGGGCCCTGAGCGCTTCGCGCATCCACGAGATCAGCCGCTCGGTTGGGGCGGCAGGGAGCCCCCTCGGTCGTTGGCTCCCCTCGACGTAGCGTGGGCTATGCCTTCGGGTCGCCGCCTACGATGCGGCTCCCTGGCGCTCCCAACGGTGGCGCCCTGTACTTCTTCAACGGCCTTCTAGAGGGCGGGTCGGGTTGAGAGCGTCGACGTCCTGACATGGAAGGGGAAATGGCGAAGATCCTGGTGGTGGACGACGAGGCGACGATTCGAGATGCCTTGCTTCAGCTTTTCGAATATGAGGGCCATGAGGTGGCGTTGGCTTCCGGCGGAGAGGAGGCGTTGGGGCTACTGGAGGAGACGGATCCACAGGTCGTCTTTCTGGACGTGAAGATGGAGGGGATGGACGGTCTCGAAGCCCTCCGGAGTCTACGCGACCGGGACCCGCGACTCGAGGTGGTCATGATCAGCGGGCATGGCACCATCGAAACGGCTGTGGAGGCCACTCGACGGGGAGCTTTCGATTTCCTGGAGAAGCCCTTGGATACGGACCGGCTCCTGGTGACGCTCCGGAACGTCCTGGAGAAACGGGGGCTCGCCGATAGTGTGGAGGCGCTTCGGACGAAGGTGGAGAGTCGACATGCCATCGTGGGAGGGTCCTTTCAGATCCGGCGTCTTCTGGAGAGGGTGGAGCGGGTCGCGCCTACCGATGCTCGAGTTCTCATCAGCGGGGAGAACGGGACGGGGAAGGAGCTGGTGGCCCGGGCCGTGCATCGGCTCTCCCGTCGGAGCGAGGGACCTTTCGTGGAGGTGAACTGCGCGGCCATCCCGTCCGAACTCATCGAGTCCGAGCTCTTTGGACATGTGAAGGGATCGTTCACGGGAGCGGTTCAGGACCGCTCGGGCAAGTTCCAGCAGGCCGATGGCGGGACCCTCTTTCTGGATGAGGTGGGCGACATGTCGGCCCGAGCGCAAGCGAAGGTACTCCGGGTCCTGGAAGAGGGAGTGGTGACCCGGGTGGGAGATGACCGGTCCGCCTCGGTGGATGTTCGGGTGGTCTCGGCCACGAACAAGGATCTCGAGGGAGCGATACAGGAAGGCCAGTTCCGAGAAGACCTCTTCTACCGGTTGAATGTAGTGCCTATACACGTGCCGCCCCTCCGGGAGCGCCGAGAGGACATCCCCATGCTCGTCCAACACTTCACCCAGCGCATGGCCGAAGAGGAGGGGTTGCCGCCCAAGTCCTTCGAACCCGATGCCCTGGAGCGATTGGTCTCTCTGGAGTGGCCGGGGAACGTGCGGGAGCTGAGAAATACCGTGGAACGGCTCTTGATCCTCTCTGCCCACGACGGCATAACCCGGGAAGACGTGGACCAGTTGGTGGCGGGTCCCACGGCCTCGGCGGGGATCGGTTCCCAGCTCCTGGAGGCAGCCACGTACAGCGACTTCAAAGACCGGGCGGAGTCGGCATTCATCCTGCAGAAGCTTCGGGAGAACGATTGGAATGTGGCCGAAACCGCACGTTCCCTGGAGATGCCCCGTTCGAATCTCTACAAGAAGATCGAGAAGTTCGGGCTCCAGAGAGAGGAGTGAGAGGGGGGCGAGAGTCCCTCAGGGCGGTGGTGGGGCACTTGTCGCCCGACGTGAACCAGACGAATTTGTCTCAGTTGAGGTGGCCGTGAAGCTACTTCCCGGTCCAGATCACCCTCCGGCGGACGGGCTCGAGCGATGGGCTCGCTTCGCCTGGTCCGTGTCCGTGCCATGGCCCGATCCGACGACGACCGGCTGGAGACTCTCCGAAGGGGGGCGTCCGACCCCTCAGGGTCTGAAGGGGAGCGTCCACCAAAGGGCCTCCTTCCTCCGGGCCTGGGCCGTTGGGTGTGGGAGACCCTCCGTTCCCTTGCACTGGCGGTGGTTCTGGTGCTCCTCCTCCGGGCGTTCGTCGTGGAGGCCTTCAAGATTCCCACCGGCTCCATGGAGGGTACCCTTCTCGTGGGGGACTTTCTCATCGTGAACAAAGCCGTGTACGGGGCGGAGATCCCGGGAACCGGCCTGCAGCTTCTCCCTCCCTGGGAGCCTGAACGAGGGGATGTGGTGGTGTTCCACCCGCCTCATGAGCCGCTGAAGCACTACGTGAAGCGGATCGTGGGCGTACCTGGTGACACGCTTGAGATGCGGCGAAAAGAGCTGGTGGTGAACGGGACATCCAAGGCGGAGCCGTACGTCCACCACTTGGATCGCACCGGGGACGCGGTTCACCCGGACATGTCCTGGCAGCGCCGCTATCTGGTGGGGGCCCGGGAGCGATCCCGGTACCGTCCTTCCCGCGACACCTGGGGACCCCTGGTCGTGCCCGATGATCGCTACTTCGTCCTGGGCGACAGCAGAGATAACTCGGAGGACTCCCGGTACTGGGGGTTCGTGGATCGGGAGGCGGTCCGAGGCCGTCCCCTTTTCGTCTATTACTCCTTTGATCCGCAAAACGGCACGCCGTTTCCGTGGGTGCGGGAGATTCGATGGGATCGAATCGGAGGGTGGATCCGCTAGCAGTCCAAAGGCCGAACCTGATGGCGCCGGGGGAAGGGGGCCGGTGGTTGCGTCACGGGCCCCCGAACCCAATGATGACAGAGGGTCGACCCCCGATGCGCTGCGGTGAGTTCATCCTTCGGATGAGCGTTCGGGACTCGACGGCCCACTCCGAGTCGTCCCGCGTCTCGAGGACGAAGATGTTCGGACCTGGCAACCCATGAGCTTTTCTCCCCGAGCGGGAAGCGTGCGGGCCGGCTCCCTGGACCGGTACCTCAAGGAGATCAGCCAGTACCCGCTCATCGACCGGGACGAGGAGGTGCGCCTGGCCCAGGGCATCCGAGATGGAGACGAGGAGTGCCTGGACAAGCTTGTTCGCTCCAATCTCCGCTTCGTGGTGTCGGTGGCGAAGAAGTATCAAAACCAGGGTGTGCTACTCTCCGACCTCATCAACGAGGGGAACATGGGTCTCATCCGGGCCGCGCATAAGTTCGACGAGACCAAGGGGATCAAGTTCATATCCTACGCGGTCTGGTGGATCCGGCAGGCCATTCTCCAGGCTCTCGCGGAGCAGAGTCGGATCGTTCGCGTCCCGCTGAATCGGGCCGGCGCCCTCCACCGAATCGGCCGGCGGAGCTCGATGCTTCTGCAGGAGCTGGGGCGGGAGCCAACGGTGGAGGAGCTGGCGGAGGATCTAGATCTGACCAAGGAGGAGGTGGCGCGGACTCTGGCCATCTCCCAGTCCCACCTCTCCCTGGATGCGCCGGTGACTCCGGGAGAGGACAACCGGCTCATGGACTACCTTCCGGACCAGTTTGCCAGCGACCCGGAGGACCGGGCCTACGAGGATGCGTTGAAGGACACCGTCGATCAGGCGCTTTCCACGTTGAAGGAGCGGGAAGCGAAGGTGCTGCGCCTGTACTTCGGGCTGGATGATCAGGCGCCCATGACCCTCGAGGAGATCGGGGGGCTCTTGGGCATCACCCGTGAGCGAGTTCGGCAGATCAAGGAAAAGGCGCTGAAGAGGCTTCGCCACGCCTCCCGCGCCCGGTTCCTGGAGACCTTCACCTGACGGCGCGATCTCCCATCGGATGCGGTTGACACTCGAAGGCCCCAGAAATATCATTCAAAGCTCTGTTTACCAGATTATGCCCCACCAGTCGGGACGATGAAGACCTATACTCCGAAGGCTCACGAGATCGAGGCCAAGTGGTGGGTGGTGGATGCGGCGGGGAAGCCCCTGGGCCGTATCGCCTCCCAAGTGGCCCAGCTTCTCAGAGGGAAGCACAAGCCCATGTACACCCCGCATCTGGACACCGGGGACTACGTCGTGGTGCTCAATGCCGCCCAAGTGGAGCTGACCGGCCGGAAGGCCGATCAAAAGGTTTACTTTCGACATTCCGGGTACGTGGGAGGGAACAAGGAGATTCCCTTCCGAAGGATGATCGAAACCCATCCCGAGCGGGTGGTGGAGCTGGCGGTGAAGGGGATGCTTCCCAAGAATGCGTTGGGGAGGCGGATGAGGCGAAAGCTCAAGGTCTACGCCGGCGGTGAGCACCCCCACGAGAGCCAGCAGCCAGAGCCCCTGGAACTCTAACGCGGATCATTCATGGCGGTGGATACGACGGAACTCAGCCAGGCGGTGGGGCGGCGCAAGACCAGTGTAGCCAGAGCCCACCTCACACCAGGATCCGGGGCATGGACGGTGAATGGCCGTCCTTTGGAGGAGTACTTCCCCCGGCCGCTTCATCAAAAGCGCGTTCAGGAGGCTCTCAAGGTCACGGAGAACGAGGGTGTCTTTGACGTGGTCGCCCGGGTGAACGGCGGAGGTGCTTCGGGCCAGGCGGGCGCACTCCGTCTCGCCGTGGCCCGAGCCGTGCTGGAGAGAGATGAGGAGTACCGAGCGGTGCTTCGCCGCCACGGCCTCTTGACCCGAGATCCTCGAAAGGTGGAGCGAAAGAAGCCCGGCCGTCCCAAGGCCCGGAAGCGCTTCCAGTTCAGCAAGCGGTGAGCCTTTGAAAATGGAAACGATGGAAGCACAGGACGTGGGCCTCAACGAACTCCTGGAAGCGGGAGTTCACTTCGGGCACCAGACCCGGCGGTGGAACCCGAAGATGCGAAAGTACATCTTCGCCGCCCGGAATGGGATCCACATCATCGATCTCCGGAAGACTCTGGAGCGGCTTCAGGCTGCCCAGAAGGTGGCTCGGGGCGTCACGCTGAAGGGGGAAAAGGTTCTCTTCGTGTGCACGAAGCCCCAGCTTCGGACGATCATCGAGGAGGAGGCGGAGCGGTGCGGCGCCTTCTACGTCACGGAGCGATGGCTCGGTGGCATGCTCACCAACTTCCAGACCATCCGGCAGCAGATCCGGCGTCTTAAAGAGCTGGAGCGAGGCCAGGAAGAAAACGCGTTCGAATTCTACACCAAGAAGGAGCGACTCCTCCTGGACCGTGAGCGCCAGAAGCTGGAGAAATACTTCTCCGGCGTAAAGGACATGACCCGCCTGCCCGGCGCCGTCTTCGTCGTGGACGCGAAGCGGGAGGAGATCGCGGTGAAAGAGGCGCATCGGCTGGCCATCCCGGTCTTGGCCATTGCGGACACGAACGCGGACCCCGACTACATCGATTACCCCATCCCGGGGAACGATGACGCCATCCGGTCCGTTAGCCTCATCACCCGGGCCATCGGCGATGCCATCGAGGCTTCCCGTAAGGAGGTTCCCGACGAGGAGCGGCGGCGAGTGGAGGAGATGGAGGCTACCACCTACTCCACGGAGACTGGTGAAAAGGCGGCGGCGGAGGAGACGCCGGCTCGGCGCAGGGTGCGCCGACGTCGACGGCCGCGGCCCGAGGTCATTGCGCAGCTTCAGAAGAGCGATGACGAGGAGGCCGCTGCGGCGTCCTCGAAGGACGAAGAAGTGAAGGCTCAAGCCGCTCCTCCGGCGGAGGAGGCCGAGAACGTAGAGGCCGAAGCGGACGACGCTTCCCCGACGAAGGGAGAAGGTACGAAGCCCACCGCCTCCGACGAGGGTGGGGACGAGTCGCCGGCCACGGAGCCGAAGGAAGGAAAGAAGCAGGACGACGGGTGAGCGGTCCTTTCGTAGAGGGGCCCGGAAACCCCGGGCCCCTCTACGAAATCCGTTGGAAGGACTGCCCTTCCCCGGACGCATCTCCGGCCGCCGACTCAAGGGGCGGCTCGGGGTGGGCCGGGTGTGAGGCGGGTTTCGGTGGACCGGAGCGGCACCATCAGCCGCATCGGCCTCCCGGGTCCGCCTCTTTTTTCGGTGGAGTATCCACCGGTTCCACCTACAACTTCTTGACGAGATTCCAAGCGGAGCGGCTATGACAATCAGCGCCCAGGACGTGAAGAGCCTCCGGGATCGTACCGGAGCCGGAATGATGGACTGCAAGAAGGCCCTGCAGGAGACGGAAGGGGACCTGGAGAGGGCCATCGACCTCCTTCGGAGTCGGGGCGAAGCCAAGGCTGCGAAGCGGGCGGGACGCACCACCAACGAGGGCAGGGTGGCCAGCTACGTGCACCACGGAGGCCGGATCGGCGTGTTGGTGGAGTTGAACTGTGAGACGGACTTCGTGGCCAACACCGACGAGTTTGGCCAGCTCGCCCGGGACGTGGCTATGCACGTCGCCGCCACCTCACCGGTGGCGGTCTCCGAAGAGGAGGTGCCCGAGGAGATCGTGCAGCGGGAGCGGAACGTCTATCTGGAGCAGGTCCGGAACGAGGGGAAGCCGGAGAACATTCAAGAGAAGATCGTTGATGGGAAGCTTCGGAAATTCTTCGAGGAGAGCGTGCTCCTCAACCAGCCCTTCGTGAAGGACCCGGAGAAGACCGTGGGAGACCTGGTCACCGAGACGGCCGCACAGACGGGGGAGAACGTCCAGGTCGCTCGCTTTGTCCGCTTTGAGGTGGGGGAGGCAGAGTGAACTCCCGTTATGGGGGGGCGAGGGATGGATCGGAGCCCACAGGGTGACGCCATGCCCGACGCGCCTCAGGTGAAGTATACCCGGGCCCTGGTCAAGCTCTCCGGTGAAGCTCTGGCCGGGGAGAAGGGCTTTGGCATCGATCCGCCCATCGTGGATCGCCTTACGGACGAGGTGCGGGAGGTCCATGCCATGGGCGTGGCCCTCGGTCTCGTCATCGGGGGGGGGAACATCGTGCGGGGGGCCATCGCCAGTCGGCAGGGAATGGACCGTGTCACGGCCGACTACATGGGGATGCTGGCCACCATCATCAACGCTCTGGCCGTTCAGGACATGCTGGAACGGAAGGGTGTGGAGACCCGGGTCATGACGGCGATCCGGATGGATGAGCTCGCCGAACCGTACATCCGCCGGCGGGCGCTTCGCCATCTGGAGAAGGGGAGGGTGGTGATCTTTGCGGGAGGGACCGGGAACCCGTATTTCTCAACGGACACAGCGGCGGTCCTCCGGGCCATCGAGATGGAGTCGGACGTCATCATCAAGGCCACGAAGGTTCCTGGAATCTACACTGCGGATCCGGCCACCGACCCCTCGGCAACCTTCATTCCGGCCATTACCTTTCAGGAGGTCGTGGCCCAGGAGCTGGAAGTGATGGATGGGCCGGCGGTCTCCCTTTGCAAAGAGAACGATTTGCCCATCATCGTCCTGGATCTGCAGGAGAGCGGCTCCGTCAGATCCGCCATCGAGGGAGACCGGGTGGGTACGTTGGTGAGCTGAGATCGGGCCTGATTACATACCGCATCATCGGCACCAGGGGAAGAGCATATGGAGGCGTTGACCGAGGCGAAACGCAGAATGGCCGAGGCCGTGACGGCCGTTCGACGGGAGTTCTCCTCCATTCGAACGGGAAAAGCGAGCCCGGCCATCCTGGACACGGTCCGAGTGGAGGCGTACGGTGGTAAGATGCCGCTGAAGCAGGTGGCTACTGTGAATGCGCCGGAACCCTCCCTTCTGGTGGTACAGCCCTTTGACCGCTCCCTCATCGGGGACATCGAAAAGGCCATCCTGACGGCGGACCTGGGCTTGAACCCGGCCAATGACGGACAGGTGGTCCGGGTGCCGATCCCACCGCTCACTGAAGAGCGTAGGAAGGAGTATGTTCGACTCTTGAACAAGATGGCGGAGGAGGGGCGCGTATCCATTCGCCATGCTCGCCGGGATGCCAAGGAGGCCCTGAAGGCTCACGTGAAGGACGGGGAGCTGTCCGACGATGAAGGCCACCGGCAGGCGGAGGAGCTTCAAGGCCTCACCGATGAACACATCCAACAGATTGAGGACCTCCTCGAGTCCAAGAAAGAGGAGGTAATGGCCGTCTGAGGCAACGTTCCCGCCGCCTCGCCTTCGGGGACATGGCCCCTGCTGAACGTGCGTCGCTTTGGTGTCCGCGGTGTCGACGCGCCCCCTCACGCTGTCTTGTCCTCCCTCACCCGTGCCGCCCTGCATATGAACCCGGGATCGACTTCCGTGACTGATTCGGCCGAACCGGTTCCCCGCCATGTGGCCATCATCATTGATGGCAATGGCCGTTGGGCCCGGAAGAGAGGCCTGCCCCGGCACGCCGGGCACCGGGAGGGGATGAAGGCGGTTCGGGAGGCGGTGGAGGGCGCCTCACAGCTCGGCGTGGAGGTGCTGACTCTCTTCGCCTTCTCCACGGAGAACTGGCAGCGGCCCGCCGTGGAGGTTTCCGCCCTCATGTCCCTCCTGAAGCACTACGCGGAGCGAGAAGAGCGGGAGTTGGCCGCCAAGGGGGTGCAGGTTCGAGTCCTGGGGGAGCTGGACCGGATCCACGAGTCGGCCCGGGATGCGGTGGCCTCCATCCAGCGCTCCACCGCCGGTGGCTCCTCGCTCCGGCTCAACCTGATGATCTCCTATGGTGGTAGGGAAGAGATCGTTCGTGCGACCAGGAGGTTGGCCCAGCGCGTGGCCGAGGGAGAGCTGAGCCCGGACGAGGTGGATGAAGCGGAGATGGAGCGGCACCTCTTCACGGCGGACCTGCCGGACCCGGATCTTCTCATCCGCACCTCCGGGGAATGTCGGTTGAGCAACTTCATGCTGTGGCAGCTCGCCTACACCGAGATCGTCATCAGTCCCGTGCTCTGGCCCGACTTCACCCGAGAGAACTTCCAGGAGGCGGTACGGGAGTTCCAACGGCGAGATCGGCGCTTCGGGCGGGTGAGAACCGGCTGACCGGGGGGCTCGGAAACGGCATGGCTGGTGGCGAGCTGACGCGTCGATGGGCGGTGGCCGGAGTGGGAATTCCCCTGGGAGTGGGGATCATCTACCTGGGCGGATGGGTCCTGGCAGGGGTGGTGGCGGGGCTGGCGGCCCTGGGGGCTCATGAGCTCTTCCGACTCGCCCGTGCCGGGGGAGGGGAGCCCTTCCCCTGGCTCGGCGTTCCAGCCGCGGCCCTTCTCGTGGTGGCTGCCGCTGCGAGCCCGGACTTCGCCACCGCCGCGGTATGGGCGTGGACCCTGCTGGTGGTCCTGACCCTTCTGGGTCTGGGAGGCGGGGTGTGGTTCAGAGGTTCGGAGGGGGACCCACTGGATGCCGCAGGGGCAACACTCCTTGGAAGCGTGTACGTTGGCGGCACGCTCTCCTTCGCCGTCCTGAT
>SKZC01000158.1 GCA_007127575.1 Gemmatimonadota bacterium | reverse complement strand
GGGGGTGCCTGCGGACGTGTACGATGAGTACATGGAAGCGTTCGACGGCTTCAACGAGGCGATTCCAGAGTGGGAGGCGCTCACCGATTCGGTGCGAAGCCAGGAGCAGCGCTGCGAGAAGCTGGCGGATCGGCACAACGAGAAGGGCGCGGAGCTTCGGCGATTCCTCAGCACCGAGGGGCTCCTCGAGGGTTCGTAGCCCTCCTCCCATCCTTCCTTCTCCTTCCTTGCTCCACCACCTGCCACGCGGCATGTTGGCGGATGGTCGTCGATTCCAGGCTTGTCGAAGGGAGGGTGTCCCTTCGGCGATCCCGGGGCAGATGGAGGAGGATGGCGAGGATGAACGTCCGGCGAATCCGGCGGAAGTGGAGCTGCTTGCTTCTGGCCATCTCCCTTCCCGCGCTGGGTGCCTGCGCGGTGGTTCCCGACAACGGGACCGAAGAGGTGCCAACCTTTGCGGCGGATCCCAATTGGCCCCAAACCTTTCAGGAAAACTGGGTGCTGGGGGCGGTGACGGGCATCGCGGTGGATTCTCGAGACCACGTGTGGGTCACTCATTCCCCCAGCGGAGGAGCCGACGCGGCCCTGGGAGCCGCCCAGGATCCTCCCATTTCCACCTGCTGTGTCCCTGCTCCCGGCGTCATCGAGTTCGATCCGGCGGGGAACGTCGTGCAGGCGTGGGATCTCTATCAGGGGGACCAGGGGGAGTTTCTGTGGCCGTCCATCCCCCACGGGATCTTCGTGGATCACAACGATTACGTCTGGGTGGGCTCCCGCCCCCATCACCAGGTCCTCAAGTTCAGCCGCGAAGGGGAGTTGGTTCTGGCCATCGGCGAGGAGGATCAGACCGGAGGAAGCAACGACCCGAACCTTCTGGGCGTCCCTGCCGACATCTGGGTGAACCCGGAGACGAACGAAGCCTTCATCGCCGACGGGTACGGAAACCGACGAGTCGCGGTCTACGACGGAGCGACGGGAGAGTACCTCCGACATTGGGGCGCCTACGGGGAGGAGCCCGACGATGAATACGAGTACGGCCCCAGAGGCCCCGACGAGGAGCCGGCCCGCCAGTTCGGTACGGTGCACGGGGTAGTGGGCTCCGACGACGGACTCCTCTACGTGGCGGACCGGAGAAACAACCGGGTCCAGGTATTCCAGCAGAGCGGTGAGTTCGTCCAGGAACGGGTTGTGGCGCCCTGGACCCTCTCCTCGGGCTCCGCCCACGACGTGGCCCTCTCCGCGGACCCCGAGCAGAGGTTCCTCTACCTCATGGACGGGGTGAACCACAAGATCTGGATCCTCCGCCGGTCCAACCTGGAGCTCGTAGGCGAGTTCGGTCGCGGAGGATACCAACGAGGGGAGTTCATCCGGCCCCACAACATGGATACGGACTCTCAGGGGAACGTCTATTCCAGTGAGGCGGAGACCCAGAGAGTCCAACGGTTCCTGCTGCAGGATACAGAAGGCTCGTGACGCTTGATCGGCGGCCACGTGCCTTTCGATCCACTCGGGGCCAGGACCGGATGCGGCCCCGGATCCAAGGAGAAGCCCAACGATGAAGGTTCCACGACGGTGGTGGCGGATCGGTTACCTGCTCCTCCCTCTGGTGGTGTGGAGTTGCTCTCCGGCTCCAGCCGGCACCACGAACGCCCCGGTGTTCGAGCTGGATCCAGATTGGCCCCAGACCCTCCCGGAGAACTGGATCCTGGGTGCCGTGACGGGGATCGCCGTGGACGGTGGAGGACACGTTTGGGTCACCCATGCCCAGGGCATGGCCACCCCCGCCGCCCTGGGAGCGGCACAGGATCCGCCGGTGTCCCAATGTTGCGTGCCGGCTCCTGGAGTGCTGGAACTGGACCCCCAGGGAAACGTGGTCCAGAGTTGGGACACGTCTCAGGGGGAGTACGCCTGGCCGGACGTTCCCCACGGTCTTTTCGTGGACCATAACGACTACGTCTGGGTCGGCTCCCGCCCTCATCACCAGGTGCTCAAGTTCAGCCGGGAGGGAGAGCTGGTCCTCACCATCGGAGAACAGGACGAGACCGGAGGGAGCAACGACCCGGACCTTCTGGGAAGGCCTTCGGACATCTGGGTGAACCCGGAGACGAACGAGGCGTTCATCGCCGACGGCTACGGAAACCGACGGATCGTGGTCTACGACGGCGAGACGGGAGCCTACCTCCGGCACTGGGGGGCGTACGGTGAGGTCCCGGACGACGACTACACCCACCCCGACCGGGGAGAGGACGAGCCCCCCTCTCGTCAGTTCGGCACCGTGCACGGACTGGTGGGATCCCACGACGGGTTCATCTACGTGGCGGACCGCCGCAACAATCGGGTCCAGGTCTTCGAGCAGGATGGCACCTTCGTGGCGGAGCGGGTGGTGGCCCCGGCGACCCTGGGCTCGGGCACCGCCTTCGACGTGGCGCTCTCCGGCGACCCGGACCAGGAGTACCTCTACCTGATGGACGGAACGAACCACAAGATCTGGACCCTGCGCCGCTCGGACCTGGAGGTCCTGGGTGAATTCGGTCGAGGAGGGTATCAGGTGGGCGAGTTCGTGCGGCCCCACAACATGGACACGGATGCGGAGGGCAACATCTACACGAGTGAGGCCGGTACCCGCCGAATCCAGCGGTTCCAGGTGACGGGGACCCTTACGCCGTGACCTCCGGCCCGAAGAAGCGGAAAAGAGTTCGGAGGTGGGATCGGGGGCAAGGGTGACGAAGCCCCGGACGGGTCGGCTCTCCGGTCTTCTGGCGGGGATCTTGGCGGTGACCGTGGGCTGCGAGACGGTGGAGGAGCCCTCCGTCGCGCCACCCAACCTTCAGGTGGATCCCACCTGGCCCCAGACCCTCCCCAACGACTGCATCCTGGGACCGGCCGCCGGGCTGGCCGTGGACGGGCGAGGCCACATCTGGGTCGTGTCCGCGCCGGGACAGCTCAGCGATCGGGAGATCGGAGCGACCCTGGACCCCCCCATCGCCGAATGCTGCTTTCCCGCCCCACCCCTCCTGGTCTTCGACCGGCAGGGAGAGGTGGTGCAGTGGTGGGACGGTGAGGGGGAAGGGTTCACCTGGCCGGACTTCCCCCACGGGGTCTTCGTGGACCACCACGACCACGTCTGGATCGGGGCCCTGGGAAACCACCATCAGGTGCTCAAGTTCACCCGGGAGGGAGAGCACCTCCTCACCATCGGGGAGCTCGGTGTCACTGGAGGGAGTAACGACCCGGATCGCCTCGGGGTCCCGGCGGACATCTGGGTGGATCCCGAGACCAACGAGGCCTTCATCGCCGACGGCTACGGAAACCGCCGGGTCGTCGTCTTCGACGGCGAGACCGGAGAATACCTTCGGCACTGGGGGGCCTACGGTGAGCCCCCCGACGACGAGTACACCCACCCGGACCGGGGGGCGGACCAGCCCCCATCCCGGCAGTTCGGCACGGTCCACGGGCTGGTGGGCTCCCGAGACGGTCTCCTGTACGTTGCCGACCGAAGGAACAACCGGATCCAGGTCTTCCAGCGGGATGGGACCTTCGTGGAGGAACGCATCATCGCTCCGGAGACGTTGGGGTCCGGGTCCGCCTTCGACCTGGCGCTCTCCCCGGATCCCCAGGAGCGGTATCTCTTCTTGGCCGACGGGCCGAACCACCTGGTGCGCATCCTCCTCAGAGAGACGCTGGAAGAGGTGGGCCGGTTCGGGCGCGGAGGTCGTCAGGTAGGACAGTTCCTCCGTCCGCACAACATCGACTCCGACGCGGACGGCAACCTCTACCTTACGGAGGCCGAGACCCTTCGGATCCAGAAGTTCTCCCTTCAGGATCCCGGGGGCGCTCCCGGGGGTTGAAGCTGCCCCCGTCCGGTCCCGCCGGCCCCGGGAAGACCGTCGGCTCTTACCGGCCCGGTATCGCTTGTGGGGAGCGGGAGGCCAGACCACCCTCCTGGGACGACGTCGAGGTGGAGTTCGCCCCGGAGGACGCCCGGCCGGAAGGCCCCTGAGAGGAGCCGTTCACGGGGGTGAGCCAGTCGTGGCGGTCCGGTCGTCCACCCCGGGCCACCTCCAGGAGCACTTGCTGGAGCCGTTTCGTGATGGGGCCGGGCTGGCCGTCGGCCACCGGGATCCGGTCCACGCTCCGCACCGGCGTGATCTCCGCCGCAGTTCCCGTAAAGAAGACCTCATCCGCAATGTAGAGCTCCTCCCGGGCCACGTTCTCCCTGGCCACCGGGATTCCCTCGTCCTCCGCCAGGGTCAGGATGCAGTCCCGGGTGATCCCCGAAAGCATGGAGCCGTCCAGGCGTGGCGTGATCACCGTCCCGTTCCGGACGACGAAGATGTTCTGTCCGCTTCCCTCGCTCACGAGCCCCGTCGTGCTCAAAGCGATGGCTTCCGCGTACCCGTTCGCCGCAGCCTCCATCTTCATGAGTTGGGCGTTCATATACTGGCCGCCGGCCTTGGCCAGAGTGGGGAAGGTATTGGGGGCGGGCCGGTTCCACGACGAGACACAGGCATCCACGCCCTGTTCCAGCGCATCGGTGCCCAGGTACGCCCCCCAAGGCCAGCAGAGGATGTACGTTTCCACCGGGCTGGCGTGGGGGTTCAGCCCCAGGGCTCCCATCCCTCGAAACGCCACCGGGCGGATATAGCACTCCTCCAGATCGTTGGCCTTCACCAGGTCCAGACATGCCTGGGCCAACTCCTCCTCCGTACAGCCCAGATCCATCCGGTAGATCCTGGCGGAGTCGAAGAACCGTCGGATGTGGTCCTGGAGCCGAAGGACCGCGGCTCCATCGGGAGTCTTATAGCACCGGATCCCTTCGAACACCGAGGACCCGTAGTGCACCACATGGGAGAGGACGTGGATCCGGGCCTCCTCCCAGGGGATACGCTTCCCGTTGTGCCAGATCCATTCGGTGCTGGGCAACTCACTGCTCATCGCGATCCCTCTCCCGTTCCGCCGGGTGACGTGGGGTCGGAAGGTCCTCCACGCCGGTCCTCGTGAAAAAAGAAGGGGCCCCTCCCGTGTGGGAGAGGGCCCGTCCACCCGCGTCGCTCCATGGTTCCTTCGCTACCTCATTGCCACCGAGCGCGCAGACGGGCCCCGAGCACCAAACCTACTCCGAATACCCCGTGTCCCATACCTGCCGCCGGCTCCGTGTGGTTCCCAATGCTCCTCAGCCACGACTGTCCGTTCCATCCCTGAGAAGATACACAAACGGGACGAATACAACACCACCCTTTACGTGTCAACCACTTCCCCCCCGCTCCAACGAAGGGCCCCGGCGACCGTTCCTGGTGCCGTCACCCGGGCCCTCGCCTGACTCCCTCACTCCACCGGCTCCAGGCGGTACAGCCCCCCGTCCCCCTCGCCGGTTACGAAGTAGATGAAGCCGTCGGGTCCCTGCCGAACGTCCCGGATTCGCCCCACCATTCCCCGGATCAATTCCTCCGCATGGAGGACCTCACCCTCCTCCACCACCAGGCGGAGGATTCGCTGGGAGCCCAAGCCCCCGGCCAGGAGGTTGCCCTCCCAGGTTCCGTGAAACCCGCCGCCCTGTACCACGGTGAGGCCCGAAGGGGCCAAGGTGGGAAGGAACTCGAGGACGGGATCGGTGAGGTCGTCGCGGCGCCGCTCGTCCCCCCACGGTTCCTGGCTCCCGTACTCCCGGCCCAGGCTCACCAGGGGCCAACCGTAGTTCATCCCGGCCTGGATGAGGTTCAGCTCGTCTCCTCCCCGGGGGCCGTGCTCGGTGGCCCAGATCTCCCCGGTGGCCGGATGACGGGTGAGGCCCTGGATGTTGCGGTGCCCATAGGTGAAGACCTCGGGCGCGTAGCCGTCCTGGTCCAAAAACGGGTTGTCGGCAGGCACGGACCCGTCGGCGTTCAGGCGGAGGAGGGTGCCGGCGTGATCTTCCGTGTCCTGAGCCCGCTCCGGGTTTCGGGCCCGGTCACCCACGCTCATGAGGAGAGTGCCGTCGTCCAGGAAGAGAATCCGCGACCCGTAATGGCCCCCGGGGGCCTCAGGGGGCTGGGCCTGAAAGAGCTCCTCCACGTCCACCAACGCGGTTCCGTCCAGTCGCGCACGGGTCAGGGTGGTGGCGGTGGCGTCCTCATCGCCCTGGGAGTAGGTGAAGTAGATCCAGCCGCTCTCCTCGTAGTCGGGGTGGGGAACCACGTCCAGGAGTCCCCCCTGGCCCTGGGCGTGGACCGGCGGGAGTCCCTCCAGCTCGGTGGCTCCCTCCTCGTCCACGAGTTGCATTCTCCCGGGACGCTCCGTGACCAGAAGGCGTCCGTCGGGGAGAAAGCCCACGGCCCAAGGCTGCTCCAGACCGTCTACCAGGCGGACGAGGCGAAGCGGCTGGTACTCGGTGGAGAGCTCCTCCTCCAGGACCTCTCCAGCCGGAGTGCGCAGGTCCATGGTGGGAGCCGCCGGATCGTCAGGGGCTTCCAGGTCGTTTCCACACCCTCCCAGGAGTAAGAGCAGGGTCAGGCTCCAGCAGGCGAAGGAACCGGCCCAGGGGCCGGAGCGGCGGGTCGAATGGCTCATGGGCGCTCTCCCGAAGAGGTGGAGACGATGCGAAGCACTTCTGGTAACGGCGGCTCTCAGTCCAGGGGTTCCACCCGGAAGATGCCGCCGTCGCTTTCACCGGTGGCGAGATAGATGAAGCCGTCGGGACCTTGACGAACGTCCCGGACCCTCCCCAACTCCTCTACCAGAAGGTCCTCGGCGTGGACTACCTCGGAATTCTCCACCACCAGGCGGACCACCCGCTGGGAACGAAGCCCTCCAGCCAGCAGGTTCCCCTGCCATGTGGAGTCGAACCCTCCGCCACTGACGACTGCAAGCCCGGAAGGGGCCAGGGTGGGGAGGAACTCGAAGACGGGGTCCTCCATTCCCGGCTGACTCCGAGCCTCACCCCACGGCTCCTGGCTTCCGTAGTCGCGACCCAGGCTCACCACCGGCCACCCGTAGTTCTCCCCCGGCTGGATGAGGTTCAGCTCATCCCCTCCCCGGGGCCCGTGCTCGGTGGCCCAGATCTCACCGGTGTCCGGGTGCCGTACGATTCCCTGGATGTTCCGGTGGCCGTAGGAGTAGATCTCGGGAGCGTAGTCGTCGTTCCCCACGAACGGATTGTCCGGAGGAACCCCACCGTCCTCGGTGAGTCGCAGGAGGCTCCCGGAGTGATCCCCGGTGTCCTGAGCCCGGTCCGGTTGGGCCCCCCGGTCTCCGATGGACATGAAGAGGGTGCCGTCGCCCAGGAAGAGGATCCGGGATCCATAGTGACGGCCGGGGGAGGTGACGGTGTTGGACTCGAAGAGCTCTTCCAGGTCCACGAGTTGGTTGCCGTCCAGCCGGGCCCGGGCCAATGCCGGAACGGTTCCGTCCCCGTCCCCCTTCGAGTACGTAAAGTAGATCCAGCCGTTGCTCTCGTAGTCCGGGTGCAACACCACATCCAGGAGTCCGCCCTGATTCTGGGCGTGGACCGAGGGGACGCCCGTTACTTCGGTGACGCTACCGCCGTCCAAGATCTGCATCCGTCCCGGCCGCTCCGTCACCAGGATCCTCCCGTCTGGAAGGAACGCCATCCCCCAGGGCTGGTCCAGCCCGTCCGCCACCTGCACCACCCGGAGGGATTGGTATTGGGTGGAGACCTCGTCCAGAACCACGTCCTGTCCATGCGCCGAACCCGGAGCCCCTGCCAGGAGGGGAAGAGCCAAGGTCAGCGCCGTCAACGTAGAAACGGATCCAAGTCGGTACACGGTTCACCCCTCCCTCTTCACTGCGAACATCGTCCCCCTGGCGGCGGGCCATGGCCCGCCAACCGGGGCCTCCGCCCTTCTTACCCGTACCCCGGCCCCAGGATCACCTTCGTCGGTGATGGGGTTGTATTCTGGACCCGGAGGGTTGGAACGTGCCCCCCCGGGATCTCATCACCGTTCCGTGTGGAGGAGACCCCGATGCCGTTGGAGTTCGAAGTCGCCCAGGAGTTTGAGCAATCCCCACGGGAGGTCTTTCAGGCTCTCACGGACCTGGACCGGTTCACCGAGTGGGTGCCGGGCCTCCTGGCCCTGGAGCGGCTGGATCAGGGCCCGGTGGGTCCGGAGACCCGTTGGAAGGAGACCCGGACCTTTCTGGGGAAAGAGGCCACCGAAGAGTACGAGATCGTCACCTTCGGCCCGCCTTCCGTCCTGGCCGTTCGTGCCCATGGGAGCCGAGGTGGCACGGAGCACGGGGAGTACATCTTCCGCTACCGGATCACGCCGGAAGGGTCCGGCTGCAAAGTGACGTTGCACGGACAGGTCCGGGGGCTCAGCGGTATCGCCAAGTGGCTGAGCCACCTCTTCGCCCGGACGTATCGTTCCGCCCGGGCCCAGGATCTGGAGGCACTGGCCGAGCACCTGAACGGTGACGCCGCGTCCTCCTGAGCTGGATCTCATCGTTGGAGCCTGGTACTCACGAATCTCCTCCCCTCTCCAGGTCCGGGTCCCGAAGAGGGGGACGAGGCACCTCGTCCCGATGGGGAGGGCGGCGAAGATACATGGCGGCGCCTACGGAGGTCCCGGCGGCCAGGCCGATGGCAACGCCACTGGAGTAGCTGTCCAGGGAGAACCCCAGGATGAACCCCACCAGCAGTCCGGCTGCCAGGCCCAGGCCGATGGATCGGGCGCCTTGGGTGCTCCAATCGGCCTTCGAAACGGACTCCCCTTCCCTGGAGGGAGGTGGGGTGTTCTCCTGCATCCCTGGGCTCCGGTCAGCTTCCAACATAGGTCGACGACAAGGGGAGATTGCCCCTCCGAAGGGAATCCCACAAGAAGGTCGTTGGGGAACCAGTGGGGAGAGGCCCGGCCTCCCGTGCCGGGAGTTACACCAGGGACCGGGCCATGAAGATCAGGACCGTCACCAGCAGGATGACCATCATGAGCGTCATGGAGGCTCGAACCGCCATGGACGCAGTGACCGCGTCCCCGCTATCGCTGGTCCCCACGACCTCGGCGGACCGGCTTCGGAGCCATCCCACCGGGTCGCTTCCCGCCCGCGCAACGTCTCCGGCCCAATCCCAGGAGGCCTTCTCCCACCAGGCGAAGAACCGGGTCACCGGAACCACCGTCCAGCTCCATGCCAGGTTCGCCGAGCGACGGTATAACCAATCGGTATCCAACTGGATCTTGGCCTTGGGCTTGAGATAGCGGGTGATGAAAAAGAAGGCCAAAGCCGTAAAGAGGAGGAGCTGGAAGCCCTTCTTCAGGTTCTTGAG
>SKZC01000020.1 GCA_007127575.1 Gemmatimonadota bacterium | reverse complement strand
GTGGAGGCCCTCTATATCCTCCCCGGAGAACGGCTCTTCTTCGTGACCAAGGGGCGGCAGGACCCGGTGGAGCTCTACCGCTACCCCCCTCCCCTGAGGGAAGGGGAGCCCGTGGAGCTGGAACGGATCCAACAGCTCACCCGGAGCCGACCCCTCCTCGGAGGGCTCGTGACCGGGGCTGCGGCCCGCCCCGACGGGAGCCTGGTGGTGGTCCGCACCTACGAAGAGCTCCGGTTCTACCGCCCCGACCGGGAGGGACGCCTCACCCCGGTGCCGGGGGGGCGAACGAGCCTGACGCCCCTCCGGGAGCCCCAGGGCGAGGCCGTGGCCTTCGTCGACGACCGGACCCTCGTCCTCACCAGCGAGGCGGGTCCGGGGGGGAGCCGCGGGGGGATGTGGACGGTTCGCTGCGACTTGGAGGGGTGAGGGGCCCGGGAGAGGCGGGGCTCTGCGCGGCGGGGTGTTCGATCAACCCCTCGGGGTGGGAGAAGAGCTCGGCACCCAGGCCCCGGGCCTCCCGCCGGAACTCGTCCACCTCCTCCGGCTTCTTGCACCAGAGGACCGCCGCGGACTGAAGCCCTCCGGCGCGGGCCGCGTCCAGGTCCGTGAGGCTGTCTCCCACGTAGAGGACCTCCTCCGGAGGAGTCTCCAGCGCCGCAGCTCCCTGGAGGACCCCGGCGGGATCCGGCTTCTGACACGGAACGTCGTCGTCCAGGACCTCGGCTTGAAAGGGACCCAGATTCACGTACCCGGAGGTGATCTTCCACGACCGACGGCTCTTCCCCGAGACCACGCCGATGGGGACCTCCGCCTCCCGGAGCTCGGTCAGGAGGGAGAGGACCCCGGGGTAGATCCCCTGGAAGTGGGTGGGGTGCAGGGTCTGATAGTAGAGGTAGAAGGCGTCCAGACAGGCGCGGGCCCGGTCCGGACCCGCCAGCTCCCGGAGGAAGCGGCGCTCGGCTCGGGGGCGGCGGGCCATGATGTCCGCTTCGGAAAGCTTCTTTCCCAAATGCGGCTCCAGGGCCCGGGCGAATGCCTCCACATAGAGCTTCCGGGTGGCGATGAGGGTGCCGTCCAGGTCGAAGAGAATGGCCCGAATAGGAGAGAGGCTCAGGGGTCAGCTCCAGATTTCGAAGGGATCCACAGATTCGTCGTCGTCGGGATCGGCGGAAGAATCGCGGGAGGGGTGGGGCCCTTCCCCCGCCGGACCGGTGCCCAGGTACCCCACCAGAACCCGGGTGAGTTCCCGGGTGAGGAGCCGGCGGTCCAGCGCCGGCTCCCCGTCAGGGGTGCGCTCCGCCTCCAGCTCCCGGAGGCAGCCCACCAGGAGAGGGTAGACCACCTGAAGGGCCACACGCGGGTCCGGGTGAGCCACCTCGGAGGCGTACGCCTCCAGAGCCGACTCCAGGTCCCGGATCACCCGGTCCCGGAAGGCCCGGGCCGCCTCCCCGTCCAGGGCTCCCTCGCCCACCGGAGTTCCCGGAGAGGACAGAGCCGCCGCCACCCGAAGGCCCGCCTGATGGGCCCCTACCAGGGCTTCCACCCCCCGTGCCAGAACGGAGCGGAGGGAAGGGGCGGCGGCACCTTCCTCAGGCGCCTCTTCCCGCCAGAGGGCGCTCCAGCGCTCCAGGGCGTCCTCCCAGACCCGGCGCTCCAGATAGGCGAGCAGGTCGTCCTTGGTGCCGAAGCGGTGATAGAAGGATCCCACCGAAGTGCCCGAGCGCTTCACCACGTCCTGTACCGTAACCCCCTCCACCCCGCGCTCCTCCAGGAGCTCCAGGGCCGCCCGGAGAATGCGGTTCAGGGTTTTCCGACTGCGGCTCTGCTGGGGGGGACGGACGGTGGGCGACGTCACCATGGACCAGGCCTCCAGCGGATAGAAGGCGAAAAATAGAACCCGAATGTGGACTCGGGTTCTATATGGGGGTAGGGGGTTGGGGTGTCAAGGGGGACGGGCTGCAGCTTCCTCCCCCGTTGTTTCGGGGTTCGAGGGGGAAGAGGGCCACTATGGCAGGTCGCTGGAGAAGTGCAGGGACCACCGAGAACGGAGGACACGGAGCCGAGCGCCGTCGGCGCTTCCGTTCGCTCTCTCATCGTCACGGGAACAAAAGCTTGACCCGTGCGCATCCACGCCGGTATACCTCTCCATGGGAGGTGAACATGGGAGAGCTGCGGACCCGCCCTTCGAAGCAACCGGACGCGAGCCGTGAACCGGGCCAGTGGGCGGCGCGGGGCACCTTCGAGCCTACGGACGCCCGTGGAGCTCTTCTCAACCTGCAGCGAAGCCTTGGCAACCGAGCCGTAGGCGGCCTCCTACAGAGGAAGGCCCTCATCGTCCCGGCGGACGATGAGCGCGAGCGCGAGGCGGACGCTCTGGCGAAGCAGACGGTAGGAGGGTCGCCTCCTGCCACGGCCGTGCCGGTGGGCTGTTCCTGTGACGGCGGGGCCGGTCCGCCCGTGACGTGCGGTAACTGCCGGCAAACCGACTTGGTTCGGCAGCGACGCCATATGAGTCCGGCCCCTGCCGAAGCCGCCGCGGTACCTCCCGTTGTCGGCGAGGTCTTGCGCTCTCCCGGCAGGCGGCTGGATCCTGGCCTGGCGTCGGAGATGGGAGCTCGGATGGGGCACGACTTCGGCGGTGTGCGGCTCCACACCGGTGCCATGGCCGCAGCGTCGGCGCGCTCCCTCGGGGCCCGCGCGTATACGGCGGGCCAGGACGTCGTCTTCGGTGCCGGGCAGTTCTCGCCCGGCACCCGTTCGGGTCGGCTCCTTCTGGCTCACGAGCTGGCCCACGTGAGGCAGCAGGGGGCGGTGGCCTCGCGGGGGGCTCCACCCCGAGAGCTGCTCCTGATGCTCGACCGGGATCCGGACGTGTCCCACGGTGGGACCCACACGTGGTATGTCGGCCTGGGTCGCCAAAGCCGAGTATTCGCCCTCCAGATTGGTCAATACAGCGACTTCCAGTCGGGTCGCCTCGCGCTTCGGATCGCGAGCCTGCGTCCCGCGATGGAAAACCCGGCTGTGGACCAGCGCACCATGCTCCTGGCGATTCCGGCAAGCGCCAGCCTCACCCCGCGGATCACTGCGGAGAACGAGACCCGCACTCCCGACGGCGGCGGATACGAGAAGACCATCGAGATCGAGTTGCAGAGCGGAGACCCCGACTCCCTGACCATCGGTGTCATTCTGCTCTACCGTGCGGGGAGGGAATTCATCCCCTTCCACGATCCCGGCGCCTTCGGCTCGGCGGCTTGGCGGCGGACCTATCTCGAATCCGGCTTCGCCGCCGCAACTGACGGCCTCCACGAGCGCTCGGTCAACTTCTCCTCCATTCACCCGGAGGGATCCCTCTTTGCCCCCGGGACACGCTGGTTCCGGCACCCGGGCCTCGGAATGGGTCGCCTGCTCCCCAGCGGCACCTTCGTTCCGCTCCCGCGCCGCCCAGTCTTCGACGAGGCCCTGGAGCAGGTTGGGAGAGAGCTGGTTCGGACCGGGATTCACATGATCCCGGTGGTGGGCACGCTGGTCATGATCGGCGAGGCGCTGGTGGGCCGCGATATCTGGGGCCGGCAGATTTCGACGACGGAACGCTCGATCCTGGGCGCGGGTGCGTTGTTGACCACCATCGCTCCCATGCTCCGGGCCGGTCGGGTGGCTGCGGCGGCCAGCCGCTTGAGCCGCCTTGCGGGAATCAGTCGCACTCAAGCCCTCCGCATGGTGGTCGTGTCGCGTTCGCTGACTCAAGCCGAACGAGAGACCCTCACCCGTCTTTCGAGCAAGATCCGGGGGGGCGAAGTGCTCACCGAAGCGGAACAGGTCCTTGCCAATCGCCTCATCGGGAAGATGAGCGAACGGCTGCGTACCCAGGCGATCCGGGCCGAACTCGAGGCGGCGACGGGCGCCGCCCAGCAGCCGGGCCGGTTCACCGACATGAGCCGGGTGGTGTCCCGGGACGAGCAGCGCGTGGGGGAGGCACTGGCGCGCGACCTGAGGGCCGACGTAGTCCGGCCTCCGGACCTCCCCTCCACTCCCGCGACACGGGGGATGCGAAACCCTGACTACTTCGTCAATAACGCGGCCGCCGAGGCGATCTCGCCGCGCACGGGAAACATCGAGCGCCTCCTCAACAACGTCGTGGACAAGCACCGCCAGGCCGGCATGGTCGTCGTCGACCTCACCCACACGCCGGTCACGGCCGAAGCCTTCCTCAGCCAGGTCCATCGCCTCTGGCCGCGGCCCAACTTCGCCGATGTGACGCGGGTCGTGCTCGTTCGCGAGACCCGTGTGGTTGCCAACCTGCCGCGCCCCGTCTCGAGATCCATTCCCCCTGAAGCGGTGCGTGGTGCCGGGTCGGCGGCCTCGAGGGCAGCACGCGGAGAGCCGGAGCCCTCAGGCGCACGCCCTCCCGAGCGCGCCCAGGAAGGTGGCGGCGGCTCCTTCCACACGCAGGCCGTGGAACTCGAGGGTACCGGGCGCATCATCGTCTGGCAGATCGGCCGGCAGCCAGACTTCCAGCCCGAGATGTTTTCGATCCGCTTCGCCCCCTCGCGAGCGGGCTATCGAAATCTGCCCGCCGACGAGCGGACCATGGCCTTGGCCCTCTCACCGCAGGCGACGCTCTCTCCCCGAATCGTCGAGGAGAGGGACTTCGGGGATGGGCGCCGAAAGATCCTGAAGCTCCGCCTGGACGGCTCCCGCACCGAGCTGACCGTCGCGATTGCCGTCGAGGAGACCCGTATCTACGTCTACGCGTCGGACGGCACCAACGACATCCGCATCTTCTTCCCGCGTTCACCGTAGACAGCGCCTCCAGGCGCAAGCTGAACATGAACGCCGCTACCGATGTTCGACTCACATGAGCGTTCAAGCGTTTCTCACCGGGCTCGGTGGCGCGCTCTGCCGCGAGGAGCTGTATCCGACGCGGACGGCGTGGTTCGCGGCGCGTCACCAGGAAAAAGAGTTGCTCAGGGCGCTCGAGGAGCAGCTTTCCGGGCAGTTGGGAGCTCCGGTCCGCTTGGCGGGAACGGTTCTGGACGGCTCGGAGCCACCCGGGGGAGACGCAGCCGATCTCATGCTCGGTGAAACCGTGGGTGGCTCCGATGGCCTCGCCCCGTTACAGGGGTTTGCGATATCAATGGTCCTGGACGGTCGGCCGCCGGCCGACCTGCGTTACGACGATGCCTACCTCCCCCTGCGCCGGGCTCGGGAAACCGGATTCCATGGTCCGCTGGCCAGCTTCCGACACTTGCTGGACCACGATCCCCTGGAGGGCTACTACCTCCCACTGGACTTTCCGGAACCGTTGGCCATCCCGGGTGCCGTTCGGGGAGAAGCTTCCGACATCTCCTTTGGCTCCGCCTCTCGGCTTGCGTCCGAGCTCGATCGCTGGAGAGCGCTGGCCCGGGCGGTCACGCTCCCGGACTGGCTCCTGGGCCACTACGAAAACCTCGCCCTGGTGACCCGGGCCGCACTCCGCACCGGCCTGGCGATGGCGATTACCTGAGGAGCCGGGCGCTCCGCCGCTCCCGACCGTCGCTACGATGGTCGGTGGCGTTCCTTTCCCCGTGTCCCCGGGTCATGCCCTCCTGGAGACGGGCGTCGGGGAGGTAGTCGTGGTGCCGGAGTACATGATGGCCCGTCCATCCCAGGTGGACGGCGCGGGTAGGACCCCCGCTATGCCCGGACGTCTCGGTAAATGCCCTGGGACGATCCTCGGTGGTGGATCAGGCCGTCCGCTCCCTCCGGCCCCGGGGCCGCCACCTCCAACTGGGTCTACTCCTGGAGGACGACACCTTGCCTGCCCGGGCGATCCAACGGGTGGTTCGACACGAACTTACCATGTGCGGGGGACACGGGATGCAGGCCTGGCGGTACCCCCGCATGCTGGAGTTCATCCGGCGACGCTGATGCCATGACCCAGCCCGAATGGCATTCGCCTTCGGGGGACGATCTCCATACCTTCTCCGGTGGAAGCTATGGGTCCCGGTCATGGGGATCTCGCTTCTGTGTATTCCTCTCGATTAGAAGGAGACAGTATGCCACTCGGAGAACTGGGCTCGCGCGTGAAGAACGGGTTGATCCGGAGCGTGAAGGGGGCGGGAGACGTCACGGAGACGACGGTTAAGACGGTGAGCTCCACCGTCGTCACCGCCCTGCGGGGGACCAAGGACGTGGCGACCGAGTTGACGAGGCTCACGAGCGATGTGATCCAGGGGGCGCTGGAGGCGGCCCAGGAGGTAGGCACGAGCGCAGGGTCCGTGGTCAAGGGTGCGGCCATCGCCGTCGTGCAGGGAGTGGGCGAGGTGGCAACGGTGACCGCTGGTGTCCTGAGCGACACGGTGAGGGCGGCCATCAAGGGAACCCGGGAGGTGGGAGCGGACGTGGGAACCACCGCCCGGAACGCCGCCGAGGGGGCGATCACCGCCACCAAGGGGCTTACGATCTCCCTGACCGATGCCGCCACCGGCGTCGCCACAGGGGCGATCCGGGGGGCCCGGGAGGTGGGAGGTGACCTGGGGACCACCGCGAAGGATGCCATGAGGGGGACGATCAACGGTGCCCGAGAGGTGGGCGGCGACGTCCTGCAGACGATTCACGGCACCTCCCGGGGTCTCGTGAAGGGCACCGCCGAGGTGGGTGGCGATGTGGTGGCCGTTGCCAGGAGCAGTGTGGAAGGGGCCATCGCTGCGGCGAAGGACGTGGGGATCCAGGCGTCTGACGCGGCTTCCGCGGCGGCCACGGGGGCGATCCACGGGGCCCGCGACGTCTCTGAGGCCACTGCCAAGTCCGTCGCCCAGGCCCTCGATACGACCATCGGGGGCGTGAAGGTGGTGGCGAAATCGCCGTTCAAGAAGGACGAGAAGGGAGAAGGGACCGGAGGCGGCCAGATCGGTCCCGGAAGCTAGTGTCCCGGGCTGAGCTCCGTACCCGCCCTCCGCGCACGCCTATCCGGCATCAAGCGGTGCTGGATGGGAGTGCGCCGGTGGGGCTATAGGAACGGAGAGGATCGATGTTCAAGATCGGAGTGATCGGCTGCGGGATGATCGCCGAGCGGGGGCATATTCCTGCGATCCGGAAGGTTCCCGAGCTTGAGCTCTACGCACTCTACGATCGCGACTTCGGGCGTGCAAAAGAGCTCCAGCTCGCCTTCGGCGTGCCCCACGCGTATCCCACTGAGGAGGCGTTTTTCGATTCGGAGGTGGACGCCATCGTCGTCTGCACCCCCGCGCCGGTGCATCACAAGAACGTCATGGATGCGGCTCGCGCCGGAAAGCACGTCCTCTGCGAGAAGCCCCTCGCGACCACCGAGGAGGACATGGTGGAGATGGATAGGGTGATGGACGAAGCCGGCCTCCAGCTCTTCACCGGCTTCAACTATCGCTTTAGCGAGAGCGCCCTGGATATCCGGAGCATGGTGCGAGAAGAGGCGGTGGGCGAGGTGCGGCTACTCAGGCTCATCTACAACTGGCACCTGCACGGAAAGTGGCACTGGAACGAGGAGGGTTGCCGCGTGGACACCCCTCTTCGGGCGGGACGGATGGAGGAAGGAGGACCCCTGGTGGACTGCGGGGTTCACCAGATCGACCTGGCCCGCTGGTGGCTCGACTCAGAGGTCCAGTGGCAGCAAGGGATCGGGGTCTGGCTGGACACGTACGAGGCACCGGACCACATGTACCTCCACACCGGGCACGCCTGCGGTGCGCACGCGATGATCGAGGTGAGCTTCTCCTACAACATGACCTCCCTGGAGCCCCGCTCGAACTTCCTCTACGAGCTCGTCGGGACGGATGGGGTCATTCGCTACAACCGGGAGGAGCACTCCTTCGAGCTGCGCAACTCCCACGGCACCCAACACCTTCCCTGGCACCCCGAAAAGAGCTTCGCCGGGATGTACCACGAGTTCGCCCGGGCTTTGGAGACGGGAACCCCCGGGGATATGCCCACTGCCTACGACGGGATCCGGGCGACGCGAATCGCCGCGATGGCCACGGATGAAGCCATCCGTAACCGGGACAAGCCCAGCCGGGACTGCCCCTCGTCCAAGAAGCGTGCGGTGGACGTGCACCCCCTACCCGAAGAGGTGCCGCTGGATCGCCTGGATCTCCCCCTGATGCCGGCGTATACGGACTGACGCTTCGGGCCGGCGCGATCCCCGACCGATCATCCGGCCTCGAAGTCCTGGCCGACCCCGGCCGCACGAAGGGCCTCCTCCTGCGGGCCCCGACCCGCGCAGCATCCAGCCAGGACCCCGTCCAGCGCCACTGCGGGGACCGACCGGACCCCCAGCTTCCCCGCTCGCCGTGCCGTGTCCGGATCCCTCATATCCCGGATCTCGACCCGGCAACTGGGGCAGGCGATCCGCTGAACCAGTTCCACGGCTTCGGCACAGCAGGGACAGTCCGCCGTGAAGACCTCGATCCTCCTCCGGAACCTCTGCTCTTCGTTCATCTGTGCCTCCTCCAACATGAATCCCAGCGCCTTCACGCGCGGAATGGATATGAGGCGCTGCCCCGTGTTCCCACCGACACCGGTCCGCCTCGCCACACCTCCGACCATGGTATCAAGATAAACCAAGGAGCACGCTCCAGGGTCAAAGGAGAGTGGATCGAAGCGGACGTTCCCCCATTTTTTCGGGGCTTGCGGGAGAGGAGGTTCCGTGCCCTGGCGGCTGGGCCTGAGTCGGTTTTACGTCTGGGCCGGGGACAGCCCTGGCCGGGAACCCTGGCCTCAGCGGCTCACGAAGCCATCGTTCCTGTCGTCCCCGTCCCCATCGCCGGCTCCGTGCCCAGGGTCGACGCTGTCGCTATCGTCGACGTCCTCCCCATCATGGACGGAACCTCCACCGTTAGGCGTGCGCTTGTCGCCCGACCCGTCCCCCGTCCGGTCCTTATCGTCACCTTCCGTGTCCTCGGGCCCTTCGAAAAGGAAATATCCCAGGGCGATGTCGAAGTCGAACGGCTCGCCGTTCCAATCTGGCGTCACCGTCCACTTGTCGATCTCGATAGCTTGGGCGTCGTCCACCTCCCGGAGCTCCGCCATCGGATCTCCCTCCAGGGGTGGGAGCGGAGGCGATTCGGGAAGGATCCGGCCGTCGGTCCGGCTCCGTCGGCCCACGTTCAGCACCCCACCGTCCTCGTCGTGGGTCATGACGACCCGGCCGGCGTCGCATGCGAGGCGCCGAGACGTTTCCGCGCCTATGGAACCGAGTCTGTCAAGGAGGACACGCTCCCCCCTTTCCCCCGTGAAGCGGGGGCTGCAGGACAAGCAGGATTCGGGACTCGGTTGATGGC
>SKZC01000302.1 GCA_007127575.1 Gemmatimonadota bacterium | reverse complement strand
GACCCGTTGGGAGGGGGCGTCCCTCATCCTCCGCCAGAGCTCGTCCAGGAGCTCCTTCACCCCCTTCCCCGTCACCGCGGAGACGGCGTGCACCCCCCAACCACCCTCCTTCTCCACCAGCGCGGCCAGATCCGGAATGTCCTCGCCTTCGGGCAGAAGGTCCACCTTGGTGAAGAGGAGACCGTGAGGACGCTCCGCCAGGGTCTCGCTATAGCTCCGGATCTCCTCCCGTAGGCGGCGATAGGTGGCCGCTGGATCGGGATCGTCCACGGGGATGAGGAAGGCCAGGGTCCGAGTCCTCTCGATGTGACGGAGGAAGCGGTGCCCCAAGCCCTTCCCCTCGTGGGCCCCTTCGATGATCCCGGGCAGATCCGCCAGGACGAAGGTGCGAAAGTCGGAGAGCTGAACCACCCCCAGGTTGGGGGTCAGGGTGGTGAAGGGATACGCCGCCACTTTCGGTCGGGCGGCGGTGACGGCGGAGAGGAAGGTGGATTTACCCGCGTTGGGCTCTCCCACCAGCCCCACGTCGGCCAGGAGCTTCAGCTCCAACTCCAGCTCCCAAACCTCTCCTTCCTCACCGGGCTCCCACCGGCGAGGAGCCTGGTCCGTGGCGGTGGCGAAGCGAGCGTTGCCCCGGCCGCCCCGGCCGCCCCGGGCCACCACGAGACGCTCCCCTTCCTCCAGGAGCTCACCCAACTCTTCGCCGGACTCGGCGTCCCGCACCACGGTTCCCGGGGGGACCCGGAGGATGAGGTCCTCCCCCGATTTCCCCGTGCGGTTTCCGCCTTCCCCGTGGAGGCCCCGGGACGCCTGATACTGCGTCCTGTACCGGTAGTCCAGAAGAGTGGAGAGCTGGGGATCCGCCACCAGGATCACGCTCCCGCCATCCCCTCCGTCTCCCCCTGCGGGTCCTCCCCGAGGGACGCCCTTTTCCCGGCGAAAGGCCTCGGCTCCTGATCCGCCGACACCTCCCTCCACCCGGATCCGGACCTGATCGATGAACGACCCGTCAGCCACGTCCGTCCTCCTCCCTCCGTGCCACTCGCTCCTGAACCTTTCGCCAATTCCCCCGGGCCTCCTCCCATCCCTCCGGAGGGAGGAACTCCCCAGCCACCTCCAGGGCTCGTTCCACCTGCCCCTTCGTGGCCCCCACCGAGAGGGCTCCCCGCAGGTGGGAATAGAGCTGGGTAGGAACCCGAATCACGGCCAATAGCGCCACGATGCAGAGCTCGCGCTCCACCAGCCCCAGGCCGGGTCGACCCAACACCTTCCCATACCCCTCCGTCACCATCCACTCCTCGAGATCCGGGTGCAGGCTCCGGACGTTCCGTCGGAGAGCCTCGTACTGGCTCCCGTAGACCGCCCTGCACACTCGCTCCCCCCGATGGCTCCACTCGGACGGTGTCGTCCCTTCCACCCCCACCGGCACCGTTCCGGACCACCTTCGCCACGCCGCCAGGGCGTTCATGGCCACCGGATATCCCACAAAGAGATATGTCTGGAGGAGGGCCTCCTCCATGGCTTCACGGGACACCTCCTCGGCCACCTGCGGGAAGCTCGCCTCCAGGGTCGCTCCATCCCGGGCCGCCACCGCTGCGCTCACCCGCATCAGGGCCTCCAGGCCAGGAGGGGAGGGAGGAGAGATGGTCATCCGCCTTGCACCCCCTCCCGGTCCCGGAGGGGGATGGGAGGCATCTCCACCTCCAGCCGACCCACCTCGTCCCCTAACGTGTCCCGCACCACAGGAGCGCGAAAAGGTTGCAGCAAGGGGGAATGCCCGAGCCCCGGCACGCCCAGATGCTCTAGGACCCGGAGGAGGGCCGGTTCCGCAGCCCGCCGCCCGCCGTCCTCCACCTTCAGAACGATCCCCAACCCTTCACTGGGGATACCGGCGCCGTAGACCCCTTCAGCTCCCACCTTCACGAACACCTTCCCAGGCGCTGTCTCCATGAGGAGGGTACAGAGCCGACCCGTTCCAGCTACCTGAAAGGGCTCGTCCATCATGGCCCCTACCACTTGGCGGGCGGCCCCCTCCCCTCGATGTGCCGCCCGGCCCAGGGCCGAATAGGCCTGAGCCATGGCCTGCAGCGGGAGGGCGAAGGTCACCACTCCGCACCCATCTCCCCCCAGCCGGATGGAGTTGGGAGACCGCCCCGTCCATCGGGCTACCTCCTGGAGCATGGCTTCCTGCACCGGGTGGTCGGGCCGCCGGTACCCCGCAAGCGGCCATCCCCGGTGGCGTGCCAGGGTCAACATGGCCGCATGCTTCCCCGAACAGTTGTTGTGGATGGGGGCCGGAGCCGTTTCCCGCCGGGAAAGTGCCCGAGCGGCCGCCGGGTCCATGGGCTCGTGGGGGCCGCACTCCAGATCCGCCTCGGTGCACCCGGCCCGTCGGAGGAAGTCCTGAACCGTTTCCAGATGGCGCGCTTCCGCGCTGTGGGAGCCGGCTGCCACGGCCAGGTGGAGAGGCGTGAGACCCAACGCCTCCACAGCGCCCGAGTCCACCAAGGGGAGAAGCTGAAAGGGCTTGGCGGCGGAACGGAAGAAGGTCACCAGGGCAGGGTCGCCGGCGGAGAACACGAGACGCCCCCGGGAGTCCGTCACCGCCAGATGGATCCGGTGTCGGGACTCCACCACTCCGCCCCGGGTGCACAGCACCGAAGCGGAAGCGGTGCCGTCAGCGGGAGTCGGCGTCGTCCCCGTCCTGATCGTCGGGTCCGGCGGCTTCACCGGGAATGGCCTGTCCCGCCAGCTCGAAGAGGGATCCGGGGGTATCGGCGGTTCGGAGCAACTCCAACGCCCTCTGGAGGGGAAGGTCCGTCCGTCCCTGCTGGCGGAAGGCCTCTTCCTCTCCCCACGCCTGAAGGGCCAGCTCCCCCTCGATCTCCCGGGCCAGATAGCGCCGGGCTCGCTGGAAGGTCTCCCGGTCCACCTCGATCTCCCGATCCGCCAAGGATTCGTAGAACCGGTCCAGGACGGCGTCGTCCGCCTGGAAGGGCGGAGAGAGCTCGGAATTCTCCTGAACGTACCGGACCACGAAGTCGAAGAGGGCAGCGTTCAGGGCCCCCCCCTGCCGTGCGATCCGGGCCACCGCCGCCTGCTCGTCCCGGGTCAGGGTGTCGGGAAGCACCAGGAGATCGGGGGTGATGCCTCCCCCTCCGTACAGGGTTCGGCCCGCTGC
This sequence comes from Gemmatimonadota bacterium, assembly GCA_007127575.1. Classification (GTDB taxonomy): domain Bacteria; phylum Gemmatimonadota; class Gemmatimonadetes; order Longimicrobiales; family Gaopeijiaceae; genus SKZC01. The sequence continues at coordinate 6,130 of SKZC01000302.1, read as the reverse complement.
AGACTCCACCGTAGGACGTCCGGCGGTGTCGGGGCGGGGCACGAGCTGGCCATCCACGGAGAGGACGTAGGGCCGCCCCTCCTCTCCCTCGTCCAGGGCCAGGGGTCCGGGCTGCTCCTCATCGCGTCCGTTCGCCCCCGTTCGCTCGATGGAGCGCCCTTGAGGGGTGTACCAACGGGCGGTGGTGAGCTTCAGGACGTTGCCTCCCGAAAGCCGGAACAGGCTCTGCACGGAGCCCTTTCCGTACGAGGTGGTCCCGAGAATCAGGGCCCGGTCGTGGTCTTGGAGGGCGCCGGCCACGATTTCCGAGGCGCTGGCGCTTCCGTGGTCCAGGAGCACCACCACCGGAAGGTCCTCAAAGGCACCCTCGCGGGACGTGCGAAGGCTTCCCGAGTCGTTTCGGCCCTGCCCTCGGGTCTCCACCACGGTGCGGCCCGCAGGAAGGAAGAGGTCGGCCACGGCGATCCCCTGATCCAGGATGCCGCCGGGATTGCCCCTCAGGTCCAGAACCAACCCCCGCATCCCCTGCTCCTTCAGCTCCTCCAGGGCCTTCTGGACCTCCTGCCCGGAGCGCTCCTGGAAGAGGGAGAGGGGGAGGTAGGCGATGCCGTCATCGAGAAGGGTGGAGAAGGCCACGGACCGGAGTTGGATTTGGGCTCGAGTGATGGTGAACTCGATCCGCTCGTCGATCCCCGGACGGAGCACTTCCACCTCCACGTCCGAGTCCGCAGGTCCTCGAAGGACTCCCACCGCCCGCTGAGAGCTCCAGCCTTCGATGTTCGTCCCGTCCACTCCCACGATCCGGTCCCCGGCCCGGAGCCCGGCACGGGCACCCGGTGTCCCCGGGATGGGGCTCACCACCGTAATGAAGCCGTCTCGCTCCACGATCTCCAGCCCCACGCCACCATAGTCGCCCTCGGTCTGGATCCGGAACGACTCGAAGTCCTCACCGCCCATGAGGGAGGTGTTGGGGTCACCCAGGCTCCGGAGCACGCCCTCCACCGCCTCGTCGTAGAGCTGCTGGCGCTCCACGGGGTCCACGAAGCGCTCGGCGATGTGGTCGATGACTTCCTGGAGAAGGCGGGTCTGGACGTAGACGTTCTGCTCTTGCTCCACACCCTGTTGGAGGAGCCACCCTCCGGTGAGCAAGGTCACCACGAGGACGGCGGCGGGGCCGAGGGAAGAGCGATGGTTGTTCATACTCGAAGCTTAACCCGGAGACGCGGTGAATGTTTCCGGAAAGTGGCCCGGGAAGCGGGTCCGAAGGAGTTCCACCACCCTCCCGTGAACCGCCTCCGACGAGAGAGTCCCGTCCAGGAGCACCACGTCCTCCTCCTCACGGGCCAGCGTCCGGTACCCCTCTCGCACCTTCCGGAGAAAGTCTTGCCCTCCATCCTCCATGCGGTCCCGAACCTTTCCCATGGCCCGCTGGCGCCCCAGCCCCTCCAGCACCGGAACGTCCAGGAGGACGGTGAGATCCGGAGAGAGGCCTCCGGTGGCGAACCGGTTCGCGGTTCGTACCGCCTCCAGCTCCAGTCCTCGACCGAACCCCTGGTAGGCGAAGGTGGAGAGCTGGAACCGATCCGCCAACACCACCTCCCCTCGTGCCAGGGCGGGAGTCACCACCTCCCGGACGAAGGCGGCCCGGGCGGCCAGGATGAGGAAGAGCTCCGTTTCGGGGGAAATCTCCATCTCGCGCCGCTCCAGGAGCAGCTCCCGGATCCCTTCCCCCACCGCCGTTCCTCCGGGCTCCCGACTCACGGTGTGGGATACCCCCTCCTGGCTAAACCGGTGACGGAGGAGCTCTACCTGCGTCGTCTTCCCCGCTCCCTCCACCCCCTCCAGCACGATGAAGAGCCCGGGCGGGCGGGCGGAGGGGGAGCGACCCCCCTCCTCCTCACTGATAATCGTAGTACTCCACGCCCAGGTGGGTGATGGGCTCTTCGCCGGCCAGCCACCGAAGGGTGTTCTTCAGCTTTTTGTGCTGGATGAATAGATCGTGCTCCGGGTAAAGCCCCGGGGCCACGTGCGGGCTCTTGAAGTAGAAGGAGAGCCACTCCTGTATCCCCTTGAGGCCCGACCGGGACGCCAGGTCCAGGAAGAGGGCCAGGTCCAAGACGATGGGTGCGGCCAGGATGGAGTCCCTGCAGAGGAAGTCCACCTTAATCTGCATGGGATAGCCCATCCACCCCACGATGTCGATGTTGTCCCAGCCTTCCTTGTTGTCTCCCCGAGGGGGGTAGTAGTTGATCCGTACCTTGTGGTACAGGTCGCCGTAGAGCTCCGGATACATATCCGGCTGAAGGATGTGCTCCAGCACCCCCAGCTTCGACTCCTCCTTCGTCTTGAAGGAGTCCGGGTCGTCCAGGACCGCTCCGTCCCGGTTCCCCAGGATGTTCGTGGAGAACCATCCTTCGATGCCCAGCATCCGGGCCTTGAGGCCGGGGGCCAGGATCGTCTTCATCAGGGTCTGGCCCGTCTTGAAGTCCTTTCCCGCGATGGGAACACCCTTCTCCTGAGCCGCCTCCTCCAGCGCCGGGAAGTCCGCGGAGAGGTTCGGGGCGCCGTTGGCGTAGGGGACTCCCTCCATGACGGCCGCGTAGGCGTAGATCATGCTCGGAGAGATGGAGGGATCACTCTTCCGGAGCCCCTCCTCGAAGGCCTCCAGGGTCTCATGGGCCGGGCCAGGCCGGAGGAAGATCTCGGTGGAGCCGCACCAGATCATGACCAGGCGCCGGCATCCCTCCTCCTCCCGAAAACGCCGAATGTCTTCCCGGAGCGCCTCGGCCAGGTCCATCTTGGATTTGCCCTCCTTCACGTTGGGCCCGTCCAGCCGGCGGACGTAGTCCTTGTGGAAAACGGCGGGCATGGGCTTTACGGACCGGAGGAAGTCCTCCATGGCGTCCAGGTGGCTCCTCTGCAGAGCCCCGGCGGCCACCGCACTCTCATAGCCGTCGTCGGGAATGGGATCCCAGGCTCCGAAGACGAGCTGGTCCAGCTCCGCCAGAGGGATGAGCTCCCGAATCAACGGGGTCCGTTCCTCCGTCCTCTTCCCCAACCGGATCGTGTTCATCTGGGTGAGGCTGCCGATGGGCTGCGCCAGCCCCCTCCGTGCGGCCTCCACCCCTGCCACGAAGGTGGTGGCCACGGCGCCAAAACCGGGAAGAAGCACCCCGAGGCGGCCCTCCGCCGACGCGATCTCCGAATGGTCCGTCACAGACTTTTCTCCTCTTCCGACGTCTTCGCCGGATCAGGACGCGGGGCCTCGTCCAGGGGGACCCCCGTCGCGTGTCGATACACCCAGATCATTCGCTGCAGCGCCGTGAGGACCGTCCCCAGCGCCACTACGATGATGATGACCTTCAGGACGAGTCCACTCCACATGAGCCCGAAGAAGAGGGATCCTCCCCCCAAGAGCACCACCCGCTCCGCTCGCTGCATGAACCCCACGGAGCAGTCCAGCCCCAGCGCTTCCGCCTTCGCCCGGGTGTAGCTCACCATGAGGGATCCCCCCATGGCCAGGGCGATGACGTAGACCATCCACAGGTCCGCCAGCTCCGCGCCGTACCGGTTGTAAAGGGAGAGGAGCCCCAGGTAGACCACGATCTCACTGAGTCGGTCCAGGGTGGAGTCGTAAAACGAACCGAACTTGGAGGCCAGATCACTCTTCCGAGCGACCTGACCGTCGAAGATGTCCAGGAGCCCGCCCAGCAGGATGAAGAACCCCGCCGTCCGCACGTGATCCATGTGGAAGAGGAGTCCGGCGGCCAGAGTGGCCACGAACCCCACCGTGGTGATGGCGTTGGGGTGGATCCGGTTCCGGATGAACCACCCGACCACCGGGTTGATGATCCGGTAGACGGGACCCCGAAGGGCCTTCAGGCTGACCGCCATCCGCCCCCGAGCCTCAGGAGGGGAGGACGATTCGGCTGTCGGCTCCCTCCCGGATCCCTTCGGCAATGGTCTCGTTCACCTTCCGAAGGACCTTGTCGAAGTTCTCCTGGGCCGCCACCAGCCGCTGGTACTCGGGCTTCCCCTGAAGCTCCTCTACCGTCTCCTCGTACTCCTTCGCCACCGCCTCGTCCGGCTCCTTCCCGGAACGGATCTGGCCGGTGAGCTCGTTCTCCAGCTCCTCCAGCCGACCCCGGAGGGAGCTGATCTTCCGATCGTCGTCCACACCGGAGATCGCTCTCTTCAGAGCTTGATACTCGTCGGTCTTGCCCAGAGCCTGTCCAAGTTGTCGAGCCATCTCCGAAATCTGGGACATCGTCTCTCCTTCCTCGCTCGATTCCACATGCGCTTCACTTCCAACCGCCGGGAGGTCAGCTCCTCAGGGCCGATCCATCCCGTCGGGCCAGAACGTATCGGCTGCGCCCCTCCAGGTCCTTCTCCACCTCCGGTTCACCCAGACCCGGCGTCCGTCGGATCCGGTCCGCCACGGCCCCCACCTGTCCCTCCCCCACCTCCAACGCCAGGAGCCCGCCCGTATGCAAAACCTCAGGCGAGCCGTCCACCAGTGGGTCCAGGATCTCGGTCCCGGCGGCCCCCGCCACCAACGCCGACTCCGGTTCCCAGTCCCGTACCTCCGGCTCCAGAGTGCGGTGGGTCCGTCGCTCCACGTACGGTGGGTTCGAGACCACCAGGTGGAAGCGTTCCCCCTCGCCCACGGGGTGGAAGAGAGAGCCGGCCCGAAACTCCACGCCTTCCACTTCCAACGCCAGGGCGTTGGCCCGGGCTACCTGCAACGCGTCCTCCGAGAGGTCCGTGGCCACCACCCTTCGAAAGGGCCCCTCCAGGGACAGGGAGAGAGCGATGGCCCCGGACCCGGTGCCCACGTCCAGGGCCTCCAGCTCCGAGCCGCCCATGAACCGCTGAAGGACCCGCTCCACCAGCCCCTCCGTTTCGGGACGGGGAATCAGGACCCTGCGGTCCACCCCGAGTTCCAGATCCCGGAAGGCCGCACTGCCCAGAACATACTGGAGTGGCTTTCGACGGGCCCGCTCCAGGAGGAGGGCCCGGAAGGCGGCCAGCTCCTCCGGAGCCAGGGGACGGTCGTGTTGCAGGTAGAGGTCCAGCCGGCTGAGCCCCAGAGCATGGGCCAGCAGGAGTTCGGCATCCAGGCGGGAGGAGGGGACGCCCTTCTCCTCCAGGTAGGCGGCGCTCCAACGGACCAGGTGGAGGACGGTCCAGCTCCGTCCGGGGGCAGGGGGCTCCACCGGTACCGGTCCGCCTCCCGCTCCCCCATCCTGCGAAGCGGCCGGGGCGGCGGCCCACGCTCCCCGTGAACCCGGGATGTCATCCCGCATCAGCCCGCCTCTCCCTGGAGTCGCTCCTCCTGCTGGGCCAGGCGTAGCTGGGTGAGGACCTCATCCAGGTCCCCTTCCAAGACCTCGTCCAGTCGGTGAAGGGTGAAGCCGATCCGGTGATCCGTCACCCGGTTCTGGGGAAAGTTGTAGGTGCGGATCTTCGCTGATCGGTCCCCTGTCCCCACCTGGAGCTTTCGCTCCCGGGCCCGTTTGGCCTCCTGCTCGGCCACCCGCTGGTCCAACAGCCGACTCCGGAGGACCCGCATGGCCTTCGCCTTGTTCTTGTGCTGGGACTTCTCGTCCTGGCAGGAAACCACCAGGCCGGTGGGAAGGTGGGTGATGCGGACGGCGGAGTCCGTGGTGTTCACCGACTGCCCCCCCGGGCCGGAGGAGCGGAAGACGTCGACGCGCAGATCTCCGGGGTCGATCTCGACATCCACCTCTTCAGCCTCCGGAAGGACGGCCACGGTGGCCGCCGAAGTGTGGACCCGACCCTGACTTTCCGTCTCGGGCACCCGTTGCACCCGGTGAACGCCGGACTCGGACCGGAGGAGGCCGTACACCCCGGGGCCCCGGACCACGAAAGTGGCCTCCTTCACCGAGCCCGGGATCCCCTGGGACAGGTCCACCAACTCCACCTTCCACCCCCGGCCCTCGGCGAAGCGACGATACATGCGGACAAGATCGGCAGCGAAGAGGGCAGCCTCGTCCCCTCCGGTTCCGGCCCGGATCTCCACCACGGCGTCCCGGTCATCCAGGGGGTCCTTGGGGACCAGGAGGCGACGGGCCCGACGACCCAGCTCTTCGCCCCGGGCTTCCAGACG
>SKZC01000261.1 GCA_007127575.1 Gemmatimonadota bacterium | reverse complement strand
GTTCGGTGGAGGGTTCCGGGGACGCCCTCCGGTTGGATGTGGACGGGACCCTCCAGCCTCTCTCCCTGGGCACCCTGGCCAGCTACGTGGAGGACCTCCCCCTCACCGGAGAGGTGAGCGGGGGCGTCCGGGTGGTGGGGGCTCTGAGAGACCTCACCGTGGATGCCGCGTTGTCCACCTCCGCCGGGCCACTGGAGGCCCGGGCCCGCTTCGACGCCTACGACCCTGGAGCCCACTACACCCTGGACGTGGGGGTGGAAGAGTTCCGGCTCTCCCAGCTCTGGACCCAGGCCCCGGAGCCCACCGTGGTCTCGGGGGAAGCCCACCTGGAGGGACGAGGGCTGGACTTGGAGTCAGTGGAGGGACTGGCCTCACTGGAGCTCCGGGCCTCCCGGTCGGGTGAGGTGGAGCTCCATCGTGGAGAGGCCTCGCTTCGAGCCGAGGGAGGGGTGCTCACCGTGGAGCGATTTCTCGTGGAGACCAGCGTTCTGGACGCCCGGGGCGAGGGGAGTCTGGCCCTCCGGGAGGAGGCCCCCTCCGGGGAGCTGGCCTTGGAGTGGAGCGCCCCTTCCCTGGCCGGGATCCGACCCATCTTCCTGGGTCCCGACGTCGTGGCTCAGGACACGCTCACGGCCTTGGAGCAGGAGGTTCTGCGGATGGAGGGTATCGAACCCGACACCCTCCCGGTTCACGCCCAGGTGGATGTGGATGGGCAAGCCGCCGGAGAGGTACTCCTCCGTGGAGGCGTGACGAACTTCTCCGCCGGTGGATGGGTAGAGGTCCTGGAGGGACGCTGGGGCGAACACCGGCTCGAGCGTCTCCAGGCCGGTTTTCGGGCCGACGGTCTCCCTCAGGCTCCGTGGTCCGTGGAGGCGGACGTGGACATGGAGGGAGGACTCCTGGCGGACCGGGCCCTGGACGCAGGGGAGGGGTGGGTCCGGTACGGCTCCGACGGTAGCGGAGAGGCCCGGCTCCGCGTCCGTCCGGTGCCAGGGGACGAGTATCTCCTGGCGGGGAGCTTCGTCCTGGACTCTGTGGGTGGACAGGCCCGGTTGGAGGAGGCGGCCTTTCTGTTCGATGGGCCCGAGTGGCACCTCCAGGAGCCTGCCGAGGTGTCCTGGACTCCCAGCTCCATTGAGGTGGACCGACTCCGGGTGGAAGGGGCCGGAGCTGCATCGGACATGAGCCTGGAGGCCCGGGGGACCTTTCCCCTGGGGGAGGGAGAGGCGGACTTCCACCTGGGTGTCTCCGGGGTGGAATTATCCCGTCTGGCTCGACTGGTACAGATGGAGCCCGTTGTGGGCGGGGTGCTGGAGGTGGAGGTGGACCTCTCCGGGACGGTGGAGAGCCCCGTTATGACGGGCCATGTGGGGCTCCGGGACCTCCAGTATCTGGAGATGGAGTTTTCCCAGGTGGATATGGACTTCGGCTACCGGGATCGGGTCCTGGCCGGGAGCGGCGAGGCCCTCTTCCAGGACCAGCGCCTCCTCTCCATCACCGGCTCCCTCCCGGCGAACCTGGCCCTCTGGGGGGTGGAGGAGCGCTTCCCCGACGGCCCGCTGGACGTGAGGCTGAGGGCGGACGAAGTCCCCGCCGCCTCCGTTCTGGGCTTCCTGGAGGCTCTGGAGGATGTGGAGGGCACCGTGGATGCCGACGTCCGCTTGGAGGGGAGCCTGGCGAACCCCGAGCCCGTGGGGAGCGTGGCCTTCCGGGATGGCTCCGTCCACTTCCCGGAGCTGGGCCTGCGGCCCACGGAGATCTCCGCCGAGATGGAGCTGGCCCCGAACCGGGTGGTCCGGGTGCAGGCCCAGGCCCGCTCCCTGGGACTCCTCAACGTGGATGGGCAGATCACCCTGGATCCGGCGGACGACCCCACCTTCGACCTCCGGATGAGCGCCAGCAACTTCCAGGCGACGGAGCGGAGGGACGTCTCGGTGCGGTTGGGAGGGGAGATGGCTCTCACCGGCACATACACCCGCCCCCAGGTGAGCGGAGATGTCCGGGTGGAGCAGGGCACCCTCTTCCTGGAAGAGTTCGCCCGCACGGCGGAGGTGGTGGATCTTACCGACCCGGCCTTCTTCGATGTGGTGGACACCACCGTGGTGGCGGACCAGAGGGTGTTCGTCCCCCCGGAAAACCCCTTCCTCCGAAACCTTCGGGTGGGCGTGGATCTGGAGGTACAACGGGACCTCTGGCTCCGGGGCCGGGACATGAACGTGGAGGTGGCCGGGGACCTCATCGTCACCTACGACCGCCCCCGTCGGGAGGTCCTCCTGGTGGGAAGCCTGGAGCCGGTCCGGGGGGCGTATGTGGTGGTGGGACGGAACTTCCAGGTGGAGGAGGGGACGGTGGAGTTCGTGGGAACGCCCGGGCTGAATCCCAGCCTGGATATCCGGGCGGTGAACCGGCTGCGACGGGAAGGGGGAGAGCCTCTGGACATCATCGCCCAGGTGGAAGGGACGCTGGAGTCTCCACGGGTCCGGCTCACCAGCACGGCCCAGCCCCCCATCGCGGAGTCCGACCTCATCAGCTACCTCATCTTCGGCCGTCCCAGCCATGCCCTGGGCGCTGGGGAGACCTCCATCCTCCAGGGGGCCGCCGGGGCGGGGGTGACTCTGGGGCTGGGAACGCTGGCCACCCAGTTGGGGACGGCGGTGGCCCAACAGGTGGGCTTTGACTACTTCGCCATCACCCAGGCCCGGGTCACGCCGGGGCTGGACTCCCCCGCGGGGCTGGCGGGAACCTTCGCCGAGACCCAGATCGAGGTGGGCCAGTACGTGGGCCAGGACCTCTTTCTGGCCCTGGTCCTCCGGCCCCTCACCGGTCTGGGTTCCACCGCTCAGACCCAGGTTCCCGGCGCCCGGATGGAGTGGCGGTTCGCGGACCACTGGATGATGGAAGCGGCGGTGGAAGACCAGTTTTCCCGGGAGGGGATCTCGGGCTTCGAGGAGCTGGGAATGCGCCTCTCCAAGTCCGTGGGGCTCTCCGTCTTCCGGGAGTGGGGATGGTGATGGGGGACGGGCACCACCGGGTTTTCTGAGGGTAGTAGTCCCGGGAACAACAGCCGGATCCCCAGGGGGGCCTCGCGGTACTTTCTGGAGAGTGGCCCGGTTCCCGACGGGGCCGGATTCATTGGACCGTGATTCGACATTCTTGGAGAGGGCTTTTTCAGAAATGATCCAGTACGCGAAGATCTTCACGCTCATGGCGGGACTCACCGCCCTGGTGGTGATCCTGGGGGGCTATCTCGGCGGGCCGGAAGGTGCGGTCCTCTTCTTCATCCTGGCCGCGGTGATGAACTTCGGGATGTACTGGTTCAGCGACCGGGCGGTGCTGAAGATGTACAAGGCCCGGATCGTGGGCCCGGAGGACGCACCCCAGCTCTACGAGATGGTGGACCGCCTCCGCCGGCGGGCCGAGCTCCCCATGCCCACGGTGGCCATCGCCCCCTCGGAGCAGCCCAACGCCTTCGCCACGGGGCGGAACACGAAGAAGGCGGTGGTCTGCGTCACCGCGGGGCTCCTCCGCCTGGTGGATCCCAAGGAGCTGGAAGGGGTCATCGCCCACGAGCTGGCCCACATCAAGCACCGGCACATGCTCGTCTCCACCATCGCCGCCACCATGGCCGGCGCCATCGCCATCCTGGCGAGCGTGGCCCGATGGGGAGCCATCCTGGGCGGGGGACGGGGCGGGGACCAGAACCCCGTCGCCCTCATCGTCATGTCCATCGTCGCGCCTCTGGCGGCCATGATCGTCCAGATGGCCATCTCCCGCCAGAACGAGTTCCAGGCGGACCGGACGGGGGCCATCATCGCCGGAAGCCCGCTGGGCCTGGCCAACGCCCTCCGGCGTCTGGAGGAGTCCGCCCGACGGATCCCCATGGAGGTGAATCCGGCGGCGGCCCAGCTCTGCATCGTGAATCCCCTGGCCGGGGTGCGGGGGCAGGCCATGTTGAACCTCTTTCGGACACACCCCTCCACCGAGGACCGGATTCAGAAGCTTCAGCAGTTGGAGCGAGAGGGATTCTGACCGGCGGGAAGAGGATGAGGAGGGGGCACCCCCGGTGAACTCCGACGTCCTGGTGGTCCGGGGGGCCCGGGAGCACAACCTCCGGAGTGTGGATGTGGAGGTGCCCCGGGGTCGTCTGGTGGTGGTCACCGGGATCTCGGGCTCCGGGAAGTCCTCCCTGGCCTTCGACACCATCTATGCCGAAGGCCAGCGGCGGTACGTGGAGTCCCTCTCCGCGTACGCCCGCCAGTTCCTGGGTCTCATGGAAAAGCCCGACGTGGACTCCATCGAGGGCCTTTCCCCCGCCATCTCCATCGAACAGCGCACCGTCTCCCGGAACCCGCGTTCCACGGTGGGGACGGTGACGGAGGTCTACGACTACCTCCGCCTTCTCTGGGCTCGAGTGGGGGTGCCACACTGTCCCGACTGCGGTCGCCCGGTGATTCGCCAGTCCTCCTCCCAGATCGTGGACCGGCTCCTGGAGTGGGAAGAGGGGACCCGGATTCAGGTGCTGGCTCCTCTGGTCCGGGGGCGAAAGGGCGAGTTCCGGGAGCTTTTCGAGCGGGCCCGAAAGGACGGTTTCGTGCGAGTTCGAGTGGACGGAGAGATCCACGACCTCTCCTCGCCCCCCGCCCTGAATCGCTACGAGAACCACGATATCTCGGTGGTGGTGGATCGACTGGTGGTCCGAGCCTCGGACCGGGACCGCATCGCCGACTCGGTGGAGACGGCCCTCAAGGTGGCGGAGGGTGTCGTGGAGGTCTTGGAGCACCGGCCGGGGAAGAAATCGGCTTCCCACCTCTTCAGCGAGCAGTATGCCTGTGCCCACTGCGGGACGGGCCTCACGGAGCTGGAGCCCCGTCAGTTCTCCTTCAACTCCCCCTACGGTGCCTGCCGGGAGTGTGGGGGGATGGGAACCCGGAAGGAGGTGAGCCGGGAGCTGGTGGTAGCGGATCCCTCTCTCTCCATCCTGGAGGGTGCTATCCTCCCATGGGGGGATCCCTCGGGGCACATCCGCCGATCCGTGATCCCAGGGTTGGCCAAGGCGTATGAGTTCGACCCGAACACCCCCTGGGGCCAGCTCCGCCAGGAGGTGCGCTCGGCGGTGCTGGACGGCTCGGGCTCCATGAAAATCGCCTTCCCGTACCGGAAGGAGGGGAAGGACGACCACTACGTGGAGGTGTGGGAGGGAGTCCTCTCCCAGGTGCAGCGGCGCTACGAGGAGACCCGCTCCGACTCCGTCCGGCGGCAGCTCGACGAGTACATGGCCGGGCTTCCCTGCGGCGCCTGCGGGGGCGCTCGCCTCCGTCCCGAAGCGCTGGGGGTGACGGTGGCGGGTCGCTCTCTGGGGGAAGTGGCCGGGATGTCCGTGGACGACGCATTGACGTTCTTCAGGGCCCTCCCCGTGGGTCGGAACGGAGGGCCTCGCGAGGCCGTGGCCGGTCCCATCCTGAAGGAGGTGGTGGAGCGGCTCTCCTTCCTCACCGATGTGGGGCTGGGATATCTCACCCTCGGTCGCTCCGCCGACACCCTCTCCGGGGGAGAGGGGCAGCGGATTCGTCTGGCCACGCAGATCGGAAGCCGGCTGGTGGGCGTCCTCTACATCCTGGACGAGCCTTCGGTGGGCCTCCACCCCCGGGACAACGCCCGTCTCCTGGACACTCTGGCCTCCCTCCGGGACCTGGGAAACACGGTCATCGTGGTGGAGCACGACGAGGAGACGATCCGGGCGGCGGACTACGTGGTGGATCTGGGTCCGGGTGCGGGACGCCGGGGAGGGGAGGTGGTGGCCTCGGGGACGGTGGAGGAGGTCCTCTCCGAGCCCCGCTCCCTCACCGGGGCCTACCTCCGGGGTGAGCGGGAGATTCCCCTTCCGGAGGCCCGGCGGGCCCGGGACCCCCAGCGAACCCTCCTCCTCAAGGGAGCCTCTGGGAACAACCTCCAGGAGGTGGACGTGGAGTTCCCCCTGGGCACCTTCATCGTGGTCACCGGCGTCAGTGGCTCCGGGAAGTCCACCCTGGTGAACGACACCCTCTACCGGGCCCTCTCCCGGAAGCTCCACCGCTCCCGGGCTCTTCCCCTCCCCCACGACGGGGTGGAGGGGCTCGAGAAGGTGGACAAGGTCATCGAGGTGGACCAGTCTCCCATCGGCCGCACTCCTCGCTCCAACCCCGCCACCTACACGGGGGTCTTCACCCCCATCCGGGAGCTCTTCGCCGAGCTTCCCGAGTCCCAGATCCGGGGCTATGCGCCGGGGCGGTTCTCTTTCAACGTGAAGGGGGGGCGCTGCGAGGCCTGTTCAGGGGAGGGACTCGTGCGGATCGAGATGCACTTCCTCCCTGACGTATACGTCCCCTGCGACCTCTGCCGGGGCCGCCGCTACAACCGGGAGACCCTGGACGTCCACTACCGAGGCAAGAACATCGCCGACGTGCTGGAGATGACGGTGGAAGAGGCCCTCGAGTTCTTCGACCCGGTTCCCCGGATCCGGAACAAGCTCCGGACCCTCTCCGACGTGGGGCTGGGTTACATCCAACTCGGCCAGCCCGCCACCACCCTTTCCGGAGGGGAGGCTCAGCGGGTCAAGCTCTCCTCGGAGCTGTCCAAGCGGGCCACCGGCGAGACCCTTTACATCCTGGACGAGCCCACCACCGGGCTCCACTTCGAGGATGTTCGGGTCCTCCTGGACGTCCTCCATCGTCTGGTGGACCGGGGGAACACGGTGGTGGTCATCGAGCACAATCTGGAGGTGGTGAAGACGGCGGACTGGATCGTGGATCTGGGTCCCGAGGGAGGAAGCGGGGGAGGTCGGGTCGTGGCTGCTGGACCTCCGGACGCGGTGGCCCGGGAGCCCGCCTCCCATACGGGCCACTGTCTGACCTCGATCTTGAGCCCCGCCGGGGTAGCGTGAGCAAGGGGCCGGGACCCATTCCCCCGGATGCTCCGGGCCCGGAGCCGTGTTAGACTGTGGTTGCGCATGGGGGCCGTTGAATCTCCCGGTCCTCCCGCCGCGTAGGGGAGCTTGGGCGGGAGTGAGTTCCCGTCGGCACCCCGAGTTCCGGAGCCCTTCGGCTCCTCAAACCCTGGAGGGGGTATGGTGACGAAAGAGGATGTGGAGAGCTTCCTGATCCGGATGGATCTGGAGTACGACGAGATCGACGACGGGATGTTCCTGATCCGAAGCCGCACGGAGGGGTTTCCCATCGTGGTGCATCACACCCCGCCCCTCCTGGTCGTGCGGCTCAAGGTCATGGACGTGGACGGGCAGGACTCCGTCCGCCCCGAGCTCTACCGAACCCTCCTGGAGCTCAACGCCACGGACGTGGTCCACGGCGCCTACGGTATCGAGGAGGGGGAGCTCATCCTGAGTGACACCTTCCAGTTGGAGGGCCTGAGCTTCGATGATCTGCAAGCGTCGCTGGAGAGCCTCCAGATGGCGGCTTCCAGCCACATGGGGCAGATCAAGAGCTACACCTCCGCCGAAGTGGAGAGCTGATCCATGAGCATCTTCCAGAGAATTTCCAGTCTCTTCAAGTCCAATATCAACGACCTCATCGCCCGGGCCGAGAACCCGGAGAAGATGCTGAACCAGATCATCCTGGATATGAGGGACCAGCTCACCAAGGCGAAGCGGGAGGTGGCCGCCGCCATCGCTGACGAGCGAAAGCTCCGGGCGCAGCTCGAGGACGAGCAGAAGCAGGCTCGGGACTGGGAGCACCGCGCCATGCTGGCCGTGAAGGGGGGTCGGGACGACCTGGCCAAGCAAGCCCTTCTGCGCCAACAGGAGCACGCGGACCGGGCCCATGCCCTGCAGCAGACCTGGCAGGCCCAGGCGGATGAGACGGAGAAGCTCAAGGCGTCGCTCAAGCAGCTCAATGACAAGATCGAGGAGGCGAAGCGGAAGCGGAACCTCCTCATCGCCAAGCAAAAGCGGGCCCAGGCCCAGCGCCGGATCCACGAGACCATGTCCGGGCTTTCGGACACCTCCGCCTTCGAGGCCTTCAACCGGATGGCGGAGAAGATCGAGGAGTCGGAGCGTCGCACCCTAGCCGCCTCGGAGGTGAGCGAGAGCCTGGCCGGCGACACCCTGGAAGAGGAGTTCACCCGGCTGGAGGCCGGGAGCGGGGACATGCAGGACCGACTCCTGGCTCTGAAACAGGAGATGGGAATGCTCCCCTCCGCAGAGGAGGAGCGCCGCCGTCTGGGGGCGGGGAACGGAGAAACCGAGGAGGGGGCCGATGCGGCGGGGCAGGAGGAGGCTCGGGGCACCCGATCCGACTCCGGCGGTCACGACGACTCCCTCATCCAGGAAGCCGAGCTCCTGGAGGAGTTTGACCGGCTCGAGAAGGGCCGGGATGGCTAGCGGAGAGGCCACCGTCTTTCTCAACGGGGAGCTTCTTCCCCGGGAGCAGGCCCGGATCTCCGTGGAGGACCGGGCCTTCCTCTTTGGAGACGGGGTCTACGAGGTCACCCCAGCGTACGGGGGGCGTTTCTTCCGGCTGGACCGGCATCTGGAGCGGCTCCGGAAGGGGTTGTCGGCCCTGGAGATCGACTACGATCCCGCCCACGTCCCGGACATCCACGAAAGGCTCCTGCGGGCGAATGGGCTGGAGAGCGCTCCGGCGGCGGTGGTCTACTTTCAGGTCACCCGGGGGGTGGCTCCCCGGACCCATCACTTCCCCCCGGAACCCGTGCCCCCCACCCTCTACGGATACGCGAAGGAGTACGTTCGCCCGGAGCGGGAGCGCTGGGACGCGGGTTGGGAGGCGGTGACGGTGCAGGACCAGCGCTGGAGCCGGGCCGATCTCAAGACGGTATGCCTCCTGCCGAACGTGCTGGCCCAGGAAGCGGCCCGGAAGGCCGGGGTGGCCGACGCCATCCTCGTGCGAGACGGCCTGGCCCTGGAGGGGGCCCACAACAACCTCTTCGCTGTCTTCGGCGACCGGGTCGCCACCCATCCGGCCTCCAACCAGATCCTCCACGGCATCACCCGGGAGTTCGTCCTGGAGCTGGTCCGGGAGGAGGGGATTCCGGTGGAGGAGCGCCCCATCCCCCTGGAGGAGCTCCAGGGGGCGTCGGAGCTCTTCTTCACCGGCACCACCACGGAGATACGGCCAACCGTGAAGGTGGACGGCCGACCGGTGGGGGACAGTGGGGTGGGCCCGGTGACCCGGGCCCTCTACCAGGCGTTTCTGGAGGGCGTGGAGGGGTGAGGGATTGGATGGGTTGAACGCGCCACCCGCCTGACGGCTGACCTCCCCGAGCCTTCAGGGGGTTGACAACTTTTCGGCCGCCAAGTCGGCGTAGTC
>SKZC01000245.1 GCA_007127575.1 Gemmatimonadota bacterium | reverse complement strand
TCCTCCGGAGTTTCCCTGGGGTGGGTCCACCAGCCTCAAAAGGCCACCCGCGACGAGAGGGGAGGATGCGCTGACGTGGGCCCGGCGATCTCTCTTGTCTTCCGGGGACGCGCAGAGAAGGTCCAGGGCGAGGTCCAGCGTAGGCCGACGGCGAGTCACATCGTCCTGGAGGTAGGCGTACGCCCGCTCGTATCGGAGGTCCACCGAAGGGGCCAAGGCGATGGCCACCAGGGCCAGGTCGAAGGGTTCCAGCCCGAACTCCCGGGCCAGATGGGTCAGGCCCCGGCTGCTCCGAGCCAGCTCTGCCGTGGGGTCGTCGTGTTTCCCGGAAAGGTAGGTCACCTCCCCGGGCTCCCGGCGGAGACTTTTCTCCACCTCCTCCTCCGAGAGATAGAGACCCCGGTACGGATCGGAGGCAGGGGTTCGGCCGAACCGCTCCTCCGCCTGGGCCATCGCCTTGCGGAGGAGGCGGTCCAGGACCTTGAGGAGGGGAGTCAGCTCCGACGGGCGGGGCGCCGGCGGATGGGTCGAGGAGTCGGCGTACCTGGACGATGCTCCCCGGTCTCGCCGGGGAGTCGGGGCCGTGCCCGTCTCCAGGTTCGTAGACGACGTTGCTGGCGCTGGCTCCAAGGGCGTCCTTCAGTCTCACAAGAAGGATGATTCACGCTTTGGAGCCATAATGTGGGGAGAGGCCGCCTCACTCCCGTCTCAGAGCCGTCCCAGGTGTGTACTGCGTGCGGCGCCGCCGGCCGATCCTCAGGGGAGCGGGACGCCCAACGGACCCGCCAACTCTCGCAGGGTGCCCTGGAGCCGCACGGCGTTTTCGGGACCCATCCGAAACAGGTGCTTCGCCGCTTCGGAGCGGCCTTCCAGCTCCGGATCCCTGAACTCGTAGACGACTCCCTCTTCCCCCGGGACTAGCGCCGGTGGGGTGGTGGGCACCTCCACCGCCAAGAGGTTCCTGATGGCCTCCGCCAGGAGGTCGTGAAACTCCCGGTCCGGTAGCCCCAACTCGTCGTAGGTCTCCTGGATCAGCGGCTCCAGGAGGTTGTAGAGCTCTGCGGTGCCCTCGGGATCCAACGATGCGAAGACTTCGGTGACCGTGTCGTACCGCCGGTACCCCTCCGGGTCCACCACCATCTGCTCAGGCTCCGGTTGGGCCACGGAAAAGGCCTCCTCCGGAGCCATGAAGTCCAGAGGTTCGGCGGGGCTACCCCCTCCCGACAGGTTCACCACGGCCACCACGAACCGGTGCAGGAGATCTTCGGTAACGAGCCAAGCGGCAAATCGGGGGTGGGATGAGAGCCGTTCCGCCAGCTCTCGGATGAAGGCGTCGCTGGCGTCCCGGTCCGGGAGCTCCACATCGGAATCATCGGGCCCGAGGACAGGGGGCAGCTCCGGCTCCATCGCCTCCTGGACGGGAGTGGTGGGGGGAGCGGGGTCCTCTTCCCCTCCTCGGAGCCAGAACCAGCCTGCGCCCGCCACCAGCGCCAGCAAGAGGAGCACCCCCAGGGCTACGAAGGGTGACCGGGAGGAGCGTCGTCGGCGCTGGAGGGAGGGAAAGAGGCCGCTTCCCGTTCCGGTGCCTGCATCATTCTGGGGGTCCACCATGCATTCCTCGGCGTGTGGGAGGGTCAGCTACGTACCTGGTAGCGGAAGCCCCGCCTCTTCGTTCCAGACGCCGGAGGCACTGCTGTATGGGAGGTGGAGCCGGAGCCGGTTCGCGTCACGGCAACTCCTCCAACTCCCGGACCAGGAGTCCGGTGGTGGAGACTCGAACCTCGAAACGACTGGGACGGTCCGCTGCGATGTAGGTGGCCGAGCCGTATTCCGTATCCACCAGGAAGTGAAGGAAGGTGTAGCGGCGGGCCAAATGGAAGAGGTCCACCGGCTTTTCTTCCTTCAGCGAGTGCACGGTTCGGGGCCGGGTCCTCTCATCTTCGATTTCCATGTACCGTCCCGTGATCCGGTCCAGCTCGTAGTGGGTATGAATCCCCAGTACGTTCGCCAAGGGGTGCCACTTCAGGATGTGGGCATCCACCAAGAGCTGGTCCCCAGCCACATGAAAGGTGGTGTCCCGGCCATCCGGGAAACGAACCTGGGCCTCGAAGTTCTGTCCTTCGGTGGGGGTGGTGGTCACAATGAGGGCCACCTCCTCGTGGGTGAGCGCCCGGTACCCCTGGGTGGAGACGCCCAGGGTCCCCGAAAGCGCCGCCAGCGAGAGGAAGAGGGCTCCCGTACCCGCACGTCCCAGCGAGCCGCCCCACCGTCGTCTCCGAAACGCCCGCACGCCTCCCCACAGTAGGAGGAGGCTCACCACGCCGAAGGCGGCGGCGGTATAGTAGAGAAGGTCGTTCACGGGGCCCGGGACCCGGAGAGAAGGACTTCCCCGTTTTCTGGCGGGGCTCCGTCGCTACTGGACCCGGTCACGTCCACGAACCGGAGCACAAGGAACCCATCCGTTCCACGAGCGTCACCGTTTTCCGGAAAAGCTCTCTGGTTCGAGCCCTCCCGGGCGAGGGGCCGCGTCCATGGCCGGCTTGCACATCACCCAGATGTTATATCGGTCTTCGCCGGGGCCGGGGACCACTTCGGTGCTCACCTCCAGGTCCTGAGGGGTTCCGAGGTGGCCTGCGGAGTAGAAGTTGAAGAGGCAGTCGATCTCGTTCATCCGGAACCTCAGGGACGCTTCGTCGGGGGCGTCCCGGGGGTCGGGCGTCCGGGTCCAGCCCGCCGCCCCCAGCCGCTGGTAGAACCGGGTGGCCTCGGCGTCCATGTCTCCCAGAGTGGTGATGCCGGCGGCAGTGACGCTGCACCCGGCGGCCTCCTGCTGGGTCCTCCAATCCTGGATGGTATCCGGGACGATCATGGTCACCATGTTCCGGTCATCTTCCAGAAACCGCTGCGCGTCCTGGCAGAGCTCCTCGTCCGGATGATCCTGAGCCACGAGGTCGTCGGTTCCCACCGCCAAAGCGAGAGTCACCAGCCATAGCAAGGGCACCGTGCGGGTGAAGGCAGATGTCGAATTCATGAGCGTTCCTTCCTGAGGTTCCTGAGCCTCGATCTTCCAGCCTGAGGCGGGGGGTGCGGCAACTACCCCCCACGATCGGGATGACTTCGTCCCTCATCCCCTGTTACCGAGCTCCACGCCGGGGGGGTCCATGGAACACGGCGGCCCCCGGGGAGTAAGGGGGAGCGAACGGGTGGGAAGATTCCGGCGGCGGAGGGCAAGTTCTCCGGAGGCTCTCGATTCGGTTTTCAGGGTCTGCGGAGCTATAGGTGTGCCTTCCGTTCGGAGGCTTCGGCCCGACGGAGTCCATCCAGTTCTCTTTAACATCGTGGGGTTGCGAGCCATGACGCTGAATTCCTCGACCTCTTCTACCTCCGACTGGCCCGAGCCCGAGGTCCTCCATGAGGAACTCGAACGCTGGGGTGAGACCACTGCGGAATCCGAGTCCCGAGTCCTTCGCGTAGGGTACGTCCACTCCGACGATCAGACCGGTGGTGGGGTGGGAAGCCACCTGGACCTCGTCTTGGTCATGGAGGAGTTCGACCTGCCTCCTGCGGAGCGCGTCGGAATGTGGGATCTGGGGGCCGTCCCGGTTCCCGCTCAGACCCTGGTGTACACCCAGGAGGAGTGGGATGAGCTGATGGAGACCGAGACGCCCCTGAGTGAAAAGCTGAAGGACGGCGTGGTCTGGGTTTTCGAGCGCTGACGTTCAGCGCACCACCACTCACCATCGAAGGGCCGCGAGGGCGCCGGAGGTACCCACCTCCGGCGCCCTCGTGCATCTACGCCGGTTCCAGGCTCCGCACGTTCAAGGGGATCCCGTCCGGGCAGTCCGAAGCGGATCCGGCAGTGCCGTCCACCCGGACCCGGTCACCCGGCGCCACGGGGGACTCCGCTCCAATGAGGCAGTAGAGCTCTCCTTCCGGCCCCTGGAGGGCGGCTTCCACACCGTCCTCCTCCAC
Organism: Gemmatimonadota bacterium; assembly: GCA_007127575.1. Lineage (GTDB taxonomy): Bacteria > Gemmatimonadota > Gemmatimonadetes > Longimicrobiales > Gaopeijiaceae > SKZC01. The sequence goes on along the minus strand of SKZC01000245.1, from coordinate 5,363 downwards.
GATTCGTCCCAGCACCCGTAGCTCGGCGTCCCCGTCGGTGACGTAGAAGGGTCGGGTGGCCACCGGCGCCTGCCCGGGGAGTTTCACGAAGAAGTACTGGGCCTGACCCTCCTCCGCCCATTCCGGGACCACCACCGCTTCAGTGATCTGCCCCTCGTCGTCCGTGACCACCTCATCCACCCATTGATATCCGCCGCGGAGCCCTCCGAAGGCGATGACGAAGCCGGTGGAGGGGGGGAGCCCGTGGAGGTCGAGCTGGACGGACGTGCCCAGAGGGCCCACCAGTGGGTCCAGGTAGAGAGTGCCTACCGACCCGGGCTCCGGCTCTTCCGGCTCTTGGGCGTCCTGACCGTGGAGGCTCGCCGGGACCACCAGGCCCAGCAGGAGCGTCAGCAGAAGGGGGATGGTCGCAAATGTGGAGACGTTCCACGGTCCCCTGGCGGGTGTTGCGGTTCCGGATCGCGGCAATGGGTCCATCTCAAGGCTCACAGCACCAGGGTTCCGATGAAGACGAGGGCCACCACGCTCATAAGTACCAGACCCAGCCATGAGAAGGTCCGAAGGGCCGAGCCAGGCTTGAACCGATCCTCGATGTGGCGGGAGGTGATGACCTGCAGGTTCAGGTAGCCCAGGATGGGGGCCGTGAGAAAGGAGACGATGGTGGCGAAGTCCACCATCGTAGTGAGGTTCCCCACGAAGTAGGTGAAGACCAGGACCGTGAGGACGGCCAGCACCGCCATGGTGATCCAGTACCCTCGGATCTCCTGTTCAACCTTCGGGTCTCGCTGCGCCCTCGGGTCCTCGTTCACGCCTTCAAGGAGCGTACGCACGGACCGAGCGATGGCCCGCGGGAACGCGTCCACTACCGTGAGGCTCGTGGAGAACATCGTGGTCACTACCGCTGCCAGGATCACGGGTCGCGACCAGCCCCCAAGGGTGTCGGCGTAGAGGTCTACAAGTTGTAGAGAGAAGGCCGCCCCCTCCGGGCTGAAGCTCTCACCGGAGGCGTGCATCACCGTGGCTCCCAGAGTGAGAAAGGCCAGAGCGATCAACCCGGTACCCACGTAGCCGATCCGGAAGTCCAGCAGGGCTTCGGACACGCTTGCCCGGATTCCCGAAGCTCGGTCTTTGGCCAGGGTCCAGAGGGAGCTCCAGACGGAAATGTCCAGGGCCGAAGGCATCCACCCTGCAAGAGCCAGGATGAAGGCGAAGGTGATGACCTCGCTTCCGTCTGCCAGCGGCCAGGGCGTGAGCTCCGCCTCCGGGACCCGAGGAAGGGTGGCGGCCGCCGCCACGAGAGTACATAGCGCCAGCACCAGGAGTACGAGCTTGATGGTCCAGTCCAGGGCTCGAAAGCGCCCGATCCAGAGGAGGAGCCCGCACCCGCCGATGACCACCCCGCCCATCACCGCCATGGACCAGTCCACACCCAGGACGTGGGCGAAGAGGAAGGAGGTGAAGAGCACCACGGCGGATTGGATCACAACCGCCGTGCTCAATGTGATGAGGAGATAGACCCAGACGGCCCAGCGTCCCAGGCGGTAATACCCCTCCACCAGGCTCTCACCGGTGGCTGCCGCATACCGGGGCCCGTACTCGAAGAACGGGTATTTGATGGCCAGAGCCAGGAGGACGATCCATACGAGACTGAATCCGCCGACGCCCCCGGCTCGGGTGGACTGCACGAGGTGGGAGACCCCGATGGCGGCTGCGGCCCAGAGTAGACCCGGTCCGAAGGTCTTCCAGAAGCGGCCAAACCCCGTGATTTCGGCTCCCGGCGTCTCGGACCTGACCTCACCCATCGTCCCTCCCCCCTGACCTGCGGATTCGACCCTATGGGCCTCGGCCTGGCGGCGGACCCGTACGCAAGAGCCCCTCGACCTCCGGTGGCTTCAACCCCGGGGGTCGAGGGGCGTGTATCCTGCGGTGCAGGCGGTAGCGCTCACCCGTCGTACCGGGATCGGCGCCATTGCACCCGCAGCGGTTCGTCAGTGTCCGTGTCGGTCGTGGCTCTCCTCATATCGGAGCCGCTCATGGATCCGATCCTTGGCTTGCTGGGCGTCCCTCTTCTTCGCCGCTCGCATGGCCAGGTCCCGGGTTCCGTCCGACCGCACTCCGGGCACGGAGAAGAGTTGCTCCACCTTGCCCTTTTCACAGGCGGGGCAAGCGGTGGGGGCGTCGTCATCTCCCCTCTCCAACACCTCGAACTGATGGTCACAGCTTCGGCATCGGTACTCACGTATCGGCATGAATCCTCCTCACGGACCGCTCCTCCTCAACCTCCGCTCTCGACCCGGTCCATGGTCTCTTCGAAGGCGTCTCGCCAGGTCTGGTCGATGCTGACGAGCTGAGTGAACTCCTCGAACTCCCGGGCGGTGACGCCGTGCTCCTCCAGGATGGCCTCGATCCGCTGGTCCGCATCTTCCCGGACCTCTTGCCGGCGCGTGTTGTCGTGCCACGCTGCCAAGTCCTCATGGAGTTGATCCCGCACCTCGTTCATCGCCAGATGCACTCGGACGAAGGTCTCGAGCTGGGCTTCGTCGATGGCCGGCGCTGCGATGGCGGTTTCCGCCTCCTGGTCTTGAGCCTCGAGGCTCTCCGGGGGGGAAAACACCGATACCGCGAGCAAGGCGACCAGCGCCGGGAGGAGACGACGGGGGAACGCGGACTTGGTCATGGCTGCCATCCTCACTATTGGGATTGGTCGGGCGCGGGAATTTCCCACGTCTACGGCCCACAGGATGCCCGCAACGGGTCTACTTCCATGTTGGCCGCAGTACGATTCACTGCTCACACCGGTCCAGGACGTGACCGGCCCCACCGGTCCTTACCCTATCAATGCGGGATTTCAGCCCGCTGTCCAACCCTAAAGATCGTACCCCTCAAGGATGGGAGCAAGGGTAGCTTCTCGGGGGTCCCTGTGCTTCTCCAACGGCCTTCTAAAAAGACCCCGCCTTCCCGGCGCGCCGCGCCTGAGCCACCAAGAGGGGGGTAGGCGCCAGCCCACCCCCCTCTTGGTTTCTCAGCCGGCTCGGAGCCCTCGGCTCCCAAGCCTTCACATCCGACCGACGTGCTTACCGCGACATGCTCCAAACGTACGCGGCCACCGCCCTCACCTCATCGTCGGAGATGTCGCCGCCGCCCCGAGGGAGCATGGCCCCCGCGTATTCGGCGGGCTCCATCACACCGCTCTCGATGATGTCCACCAAGGACTCGTACGAACCGTCGATCTGGATCCACTCCCCGTCGGTGAGATTCGGCCCCACCGGGGTTCCTTCGCCCTGGGCCCCATGGCAGGTGAGGCACATGCCCTGATCGCCGTAGATCAACTCGCCCTCTGCCACCATTTCAGGGGTCACACCCTCCGGAAGTTCCTGGTCCACCGCGATGGGGGAAGGAGGGGCCATCGCCTGGGCCACTCCCGGCGTGTGTTGGGTCAGCAGTGCGAGGCCCCCGATGGCCAGGGCCACCGGAAGTCCCCGCTGAAGGATCCGTCTCATACTGAGGCTCCTATTCTTGAGGTGTGTGGGCCACCCCCTGGAAGGGGATGAGCCGCTTGCGTCCGGTCTACGGCGGGTGCCTCAGCCGTGCCGGTCGTGGCTGGCTTCGTACCGAAGCCGTTCGTGGATCCGATCCTGGGCGTGTCTCCGGTCCCGCTCCGTTGCGGCACGCATGGCCAACCCACGGGTGGTCTCCGACTGGATGCCCGGAAGGGAGAGGAGTCGGTCCACGTCCGTACTGCTGCAGCTTGGACAGACCGGATGACTTTGCCTCCCCTTCATCAGGACTTCAAAGAGGTCGTGACAGCTTCGGCACGAGTACTCGAAGATGGGCATCGGTGGCGCTCCGGTGCAAAGGTCAACGTTCGTCCCCGTCGATCTCCTCCCGAACCCGCTCGTAGGCCTCCCGTCGCTCGGCGTCGATGCTGATGGCATAGATGAAGAGCTCGTACTCTTCTTCCGTGATGCCGTGCTCCTCCAGGACCGCCGCGAGCCTCTCATCAGCCTCCGCCCGGACCTCCTGGCGGCGGGTGTTGTCGTGCCACTCCGCCATGTCCTCATGGAGCTGGTCGCGGATCTCTTCGATCTCGAGGTGAGCCTGAGTGAGCACTTCCAGCATCTCATCGGAGAACTCGGGGATCTCCACTTCTTCCTGGGCCTGTTGAGCGTGGACGCCTTCGGGGGCGGCGAACGCGGGGAAGGCCACGAACAAGGCGGCAATAGCGATCCAGGAACCCTTCAATGTACGACTCTTCATCTCTTGCTCCTCACGGCGATCATGCGATCGTGACCTCGTTTGTCGGCCCCGAACCGCGGTCACCCTCCACCCTTTTGGCCGGTCCGAGTGAAAACCCGTACCCCGCTTCGCGCTCCCCCGTTCCAGCCTCCGGGCCGTTCTCGGCACATGCGCCCTCCCGTCAGCTTTCCCGGAGGACTGCGTTCCGGTGTCCGAGGGCGTAGGCCCTTCCGGCCGACCGTGTCTTCCCGGCAATGCGGACCGCCTACCCCTCGGAGTGGGCGGCCATGCTCCGCCGCGCTCAGAGGATGGACGTGGAGTGGTACGTGCCGGGGCACGGTTTCGTGGATGCCGCTCCCGCCCTCGAGGAAGAGCTGGACGTTTTCATTCAGGCGGTGGAAGAGGTCATCGCCCACGTCCGGGGCCTCCATGAGCGCGGCGTGCCCGTAGAGCAGGCGGTGGAGGAGGTGGACTTCGGCCCTCTGGAGGAGTGGAGCCTGCGTGCCAGTCAGGGGCCCATTGCCGTGCGTCAGGTATTCCGGGAGCTGGATGGAGATTTGGATCCGTGAAGGGTCCACGAATTCCGGAAAGGGGCATGGGCGAATGTCTGTGCCCCCCATCCAGCTTTTGCTATATTCGATTGGGTCATTCTCGGGAGCTTCCGTGAGCCCGCACCTCGGGTGCGTGGTGGTCCGAGCGGTTTCGCAGGCCTGGCCAGGCCCTGCAGCTCTTGGCTTGAGCAGGACTTGGGGGATCTGCGTATGACGTGCGTTCAACAGGGCAAGCGGTGCGGACCGGGCCTGTCCTCCGGCGGGGATTCCCGCCGGAGGGGGCGGGTTAGTCCTGTGCCGTTATCTGAACGGCACCTCGAAATCGTTGCTGTGCGCCACTTCGGGACGGCGTCCCCGGTGGCATCTTTCGTCTCAGGCCCGGCAGGGCCGTCGACCTGAGGTCCCTCGCCCCGGGACGGGTGACCGCCGTCCGGAGGCTGAGGGGTGCCGAGCCTGGAAAGGAGAAGAGCCATGGAGTTCATCACGGGGAAGCATATAGCGCGTCGGACGTTCCTGAGGGGGATGGGAGCGGCGGTGGCGCTGCCGTTCCTGGATGCCATGGTGCCGGCGGGACGG
>SKZC01000274.1 GCA_007127575.1 Gemmatimonadota bacterium | reverse complement strand
TTGTGCCGCCTTCCACCATCACCGGGAGGTGTCGGCTTCCGGGTGCTCCCCACGGAACCGGGCGCTGGAGGCGGGAAGGGAGTCCGCCTCCTCACCGGCCCGCTCATCCTCCTCCACCGGCGACTCCTCCGAAGGGATGACCTCACCTTCCCCGTCATCGCCCCCCTCTCCGGCTCCAGCCTCCCCTTGCACCGGCAGCGCCGGCTCATCCTCCAAGGGGGGAAGGGGCTGACCGTCGGAGAGGAGGTCGATCTCCTCCCGATCCAGGCTCTCCCGCTCCAGAAGGGCCTGGGCGATCCGCTCCAGGAGATCCCGCTCCCGGGTGAGCACCTCCCGCGCCCTCTGATGCGCCTCGTCCAGGATCCGCTTGACCTCCTGGTCCACGAGCTGGGCCGTATGCTCCGACACGTCCCGACGTTGGCTGATCTCCTTGCCCAGAAAGACCTCGTGATCCGAGTCGCCCACCGCCATGAGTCCCACGGCCTCCGACATACCGAACCGGGTCACCATCCGTCGGGCCAACTGGGTGGCCCGTTCGATGTCGTTTCCAGCTCCGGTGGTCACCTTCTCCACCCCGAAGATCATTTCCTCGGCCACCCGTCCCCCGAAGAGCATGCAGAGCTGACCCTCCAACCAGTCCTTCGTATAGGAGTGACGGTCTTCCGTGGGAAGGGAAGCGGTGATCCCCAACGCTCGACCCCGGGGAATGATGGTCACCTTGTGGATGGGATCCAGTCCAGGGACCCGGAGGCCGATGACGGCGTGGCCCGCTTCGTGGTAGGCGGTAAGCTTCCGCTCGTTCTCGGTGAGGACCATGCTCTTCCGCTCGGTCCCCAGCATGATCTTGTCCTTCGCCCGCTCGAAATCCTCCATGGAAACCTGGTCGGCTCCCCCGCGAGCGGCCAATAGGGCCGCCTCGTTGCAGATGTTCTCCAGATCCGCTCCGGAGAGACCCGGAGTCCCCTTGGCGATAACGGCCAGGTTCACGTCGTCGCCCAACGGAAGCTTTCTGGCATGCACGCCCAGAATCATCTCCCGGCCCTTCACATCGGGGGAGTCCACGACCACCTGACGATCGAATCTTCCCGGCCGCAGAAGCGCAGGGTCCAGAACGTCGGGCCGGTTCGTGGCCGCGAGCAAGATGACACCCTCGTTGGACTCGAACCCGTCCATCTCCACCAGGAGCTGGTTCAGCGTCTGCTCCCGCTCGTCGTGTCCGCCTCCCAGCCCGGCACCCCGATGGCGACCCACGGCGTCGATCTCGTCGATGAAGATGATGCACGGGGCGTGCGTCTTCCCCTGCTCGAAGAGATCCCGCACCCGCGAGGCCCCCACTCCCACGAACATCTCCACGAAGTCGGAGCCTGACATCTGGAAGAACGGACGACCCGCCTCCCCGGCCACCGCCCGGGCCAGAAGAGTCTTCCCGGTTCCAGGGGGCCCCACCAGGAGCACCCCCTTGGGGAGGCGCCCTCCCAGCCGGGAGAACCGCTCCGGATCCTTGAGGAAGTCGATGATCTCCTCCAGCTCGTGCTTCGCCTCGTCCGCGCCGGCCACGTTGTCAAATGTGACCTTGGGCGTATCCGGAGTGATCATCTTGGCCTTGGATCTGCCAAACTGGAACGCCTTGTTGCCCCCGCCCTGCATGGTCCGGAGGATCCAGATCCAGAACGCGATGATGAGGATCCACGGGAGGGCCGATATGGCAAAGGTCCACCAGGCGGTCCCCTCCGTCTCCGCCCGAATGACCACCTCCGCCTCCTCGAGGCGCTCCACAAGGCTCTCGGAGATCTCGCCCGGGAGAACGGTCTCGAAGTTCACCATCTCCTGGCCGTCCCGGGTCACCGCCGACCGAAGCTCCCCCTTGACCTTCCGTCCGTCCACCACGGTGACCTCATGGATGTTGCCGGACGCCAGCTCGGCTCGGAACTCGGTGTACGTAAACTCCACCGAGGGTTCCTCGTGCTCGCGCATGAGGTTGAAGAAGAGGAGGGGGAGGAGGAGCATGAGGATCCAGAAGGACGCCGTCCGGGAGAGACGGGACCAGCCCGAGGCCTTCGGATCCGTGCGATTGCGGTCGCGCTCAGCCATAATTATAGACGGGGAATCGACCCCGGAGTCACATGCTCGCGATAAAGGGAAGGTGTCGGCAGCTTTCGGCGTGGTCGAGCCCATATCCCACAAGGAACTCCTCTGGGGCTTCGAAGCCCACCCACTGGGGCGCCTTTTTCAACGACACCCGTCGCTTGTGCAGGAGAGCGCAGAGCTCCAGGCTCGCCGGACGCTGCGCCTCCAGGAGGGGGACGACGTACTCCATCGTGGTTCCGCTGTCCACCACATCCTCCACGAGTATGACGTGTCGACCCTCCAATACCGTGTCCGGCTGGTACACAAGCCGGACCTGGCCAGTGGATACCTTCCCGCCCCGATAGCTGGAAGCTACGAGGAAGTCGACCTGGAGCGGTCGGTGGATCCTGCGAACCAGATCGGCTAGAAATATAAAGGATCCCTTGAGTAGGCCCAACACAAGGAGCTCCTGGCCCTCGGGGTAGAACGCGTCGATCTCCCGGGCCAGCTCGTCCACCCGCCGTCGAAGTTCCTCCTCCGAGTAAACGACACGCTGGATCTCGGTCCCGCCCATTCGGCGGGCCAGCGTCTCAAGGTCGTTGGACATCATCCGCGTCGATCCGCACATGGAGGGTCGCCGAGTCAGGAGGAGGAAGGGCGTCGGGGGAGGGATCCACACCCGGCACCCAGATGACCCCACCTCCCTTCCAGGCCAGGACGGGAACCCGGTGCCGAGCGCTGCGGGGAACCCGGTGCTCAGCGAACAGCTTCTTCAGCTTCTTCGTACCATAGGTGAGGCGAATCCGGTCACCAGGACTCCAGCTTCGTAGCACGACGGCGTCACCTGGGGAGGGCTTCCGGATCCGGAGGAGCCGACCGCTACCCCCTGGATCCCCATCCAACTTCCAACGCGCCCGAACCGTGCTCCCGCCCAGGTTCAGCTCGCCTGCCCCCTCCGTCGCCTCGAGCTCCAACCGCCCAGAGCCCGAGCCGGCGTCGGAGGGAGGGGGGGGCCTGCGTTCCACACGGAGGAGGTCGAACTCCCGTGATAGATCCACCCCCCCGGCTACCTGCAACGTCCCTCCGCTGGAACCCGTCCTGATAAACTCCATGATCTCCTCGGTTCCGGCCCTGGAAGGGTGGGCGCCCCACCCGGCGAGCAGGGACCGGACCACCAGGGTGGCCGCTTCCCGGGGGAGGGCCTCCAGGGCCGATAGAGACACGACGGACGGAGCTCCCTTCTCCTCCTTCGGAGCGTGGGTGTGTATCCACCATCGGGCCAGCGCCTCTGATCCGGCGTGCTCCTCCTGAGCTACCTCCGAGAGGCGGACCAGGGCCCGTCGGCTGTCCGGGAACACCGCTTCCTCGAGGCGGGGCAGGATCTCCTCCCGCAGGACGTTCCGTGCAAACCCGGAGGCCCCGGGGGACGAGGCCGAGACGGGTCGAATCCCCACGTCCCGTGCATAGGCCTCTAGCTCTCGGCGCCAGAAGGGGAGGAGGGGCCGGAGAACGTGCGGAGGGCGACGACGGGGAATTCCGGCGAGGCCACGTACCCCTGTACCCCGCACCGCCCGAAAGAGGACGGTCTCCGCCTGATCGTCCGCGTGATGGGCCGTCATGACCCACCGGGCGTCCGTCCGTTCCCGGACCTCCTCCAGAAACCGGTAGCGCATCTCCCGGGCCTGGGCCTGACCTTTCGGGGGGGAGGGAGCCCGAGCGGAGTGAAACCCCACCTCCCATGCCGCCGCCCTTCCCCGGCACCGGAGTACCTCATCCCGGCTTTCAGGACGCATTCCGTGGTCGAAGTGGGCAGCGTGGACCCGGCCGGGTGGAAGCCGGACGCCGAACCGGAGGAGGTGGAGGAGCACGGTGGAATCCAGTCCGCCGGAAAAGGCCACGACCACTGTACCGCCCTCCCGGAGCCAGCCCACCCCCTCCAGATGATCCCGGAAGGCGGCGGCCAGGTGCAGGGTCAACGAGAGGACTCCTCATTTCCCGGCGCTCCGGAGGCCGGGGGGCGGTCCCACTCCTCCTCCAGAACCCGGGCCAGAACGTCCGGCCGATCCGTGAGGATCCCGTCTACGCCCCACGATAGGAGGAGCCGCATCTCCTCCGGATCATCCACCGTCCAGACGTGAACGGGCATGTTCCGCTCGTGGGCCTCATCCACGACCCGGGGCGTGACCACCTGGCGGCCTTGCCAGTGGAAGGGGAGCTGGAAGGCGTCGGTGGAGGGGGTGTACAGGGGCCCCAGAGCGGTACGGTGGAGCAGGATGAACGCGCGGATCTGGCGACTACTGGCACTGGAAGGGCCTTGGTACCCGTGTCGGCCCGCTCCGGCCGCGTGATCTCCGGCGGCCATGAGGACCCGGTCCTGGCCCCCTGCTGCACGGACCGCCTCCACCACTCCGGGGGCCGCCTCCGGGGTCTTCACCTCCACGATGATCCGTGTGCGAGGGAAAGTCTCCAGGACCTCCGAGAGGCGAGGGATTCGGACGCCCCGTCCTTTCCAGGAGCGGTGGCCATCCAGGTCCCGGAACCGGAACCCTGCGTCCAGGCCCTGCACCTCCGACCAGAGCATCTCCGCAACGGGCCCCGTCCCGTCCGTGGTCCGGTCCACCGTGGGGTCGTGGAGAACCACGATTTCTCCGTCCCGGGTCACCTGGACGTCCAGCTCCAGCATCTCGGCCCCCCACCGTTCCACGGCGTCCCGGAAGGCCTCGAGGGTATTCTCCGGACGGAGGCGAGCCCCACCGCGGTGCGCGATGAGGAGGGGTCCTCCGGCAAAGAAGGGATGCCCGGACCGCGGCCTCCGGAAGAGCCTCAGCGCGCCATCCCTCCCTCGGCTTCCTCCGGCGACACCCCGAAGTACTCACGGAGGGTCAGGTCCAGAAGCCGGCTGGTGAGGGCCTCTTCCACCCGTCTCTGGTCCAGGTCCTCTCCCCGACCGTTCAGGTCCTGGCGCAGCTCCGCCAGCCGACGAGCCAGGAAGAGGGCGATCTCCTCCACCACCTGCGGCCGAGGTTCCGCACCCGCCAGGCTGTCTTCCTGGACCTCCTGGAGGAGCAGGCCTCGGACGAAGGCCAGAAACCCGGGGAAGATGAGCTCCGTGAGGGGTTCCCCATCCACCCGTTCCTCGTCGGTGACCCGCTCCCACTCCAGCTCATTCCAGTAGAGTTCTTCCGCCTCCTCCAGCAGAAAAACTCGTCGGTTCTCGGTGAGAGGCGGGATATCGGAAGGGACGGTGGGAGGCTGGAGCGAGCGGCCAAGCTCCTCCGCCAAGCGCCGCTTTCTCCGTTCCACGATGGCGTTGGGGGCGTCGGTCATGGCTCGTCAGGGTGGAGATGAGGGCCGGGAGGCGCCCGGCCTGCGCCCGGTCCCGCAGGACCTCGGTAGGGGAAGATAAGGGGCGACCCCGGGCCCCTCCACCCCCGGCCTCAGTGGCGGGGCTCTCGTGGAACCAACCGGGACCCCAGCCAATCGTAGAGCGCCGGAGGTAGGAACCGGAGGACGCGGACCGCCGTAGCCAGAGGCCAGGGGAAGGCCACGTGTCTCCGCCGCCCTTCGATTCCCCGGATGATCCGTTCCACCGCATCATCCAACTCCACCAGGAAGGGCATGGGGTGCTCGTTCTTCGCCGTCATGGGAGTTCGAACCCACCCGGGCGACACCACGGTGACGTCCACCCCACTCCCCCTCAGGTCCACCCGAAGCCCCTCGAGGAAGCTGGACATGGCGGCCTTGCTCGCCGAGTAACCGGGCCGAAGGGGGAGGCCCCGAAACCCGGCCACACTGCTGATCCCTACGAGATGTCCCCTCCCCCGCTCCAGCATCCCGGGGAGGACCGCCTCCACGGCGTAGACCATGCCCAGCACGTTCACCCTGAAGATCCGTTCGATCTGGCCGGCGTCCAGGGTCCGGGCGGGGGTGTCCTCACTCACCCCGGCGTTGGCCACCAGCAGGTCCACCGGGCCGAAGGCCTTCTCCAGCTCCCGGACGGCACCCACAACCGCCTTCCGAACTCCCACATCGCACTGGAGGGCCCGGGCCCGTCCTCCAGCCTCCCGCACCCCCTCCGCCACCCGGACGAGCTCCGCCTCCCGACGAGCCGCAAGCCCCACGGCCCACCCCCGTCGGGCCAGAGCTTCGCCCAGGCCCCGGCCGATGCCGGAGGAAGCCCCGGTAATCAGTGCCGTACCTTTGCCCGTCCCTGCATCCGTCTGACCAGGAGCCCCCATGGCTCTCCTATTCGTCCTGGTTTCTCATGTGTTCGGCCACCCCTCGGAATCGGTCCCTCAGGTACTCCCGAAGCATCTCCGGCATCTCCTGTTCCTCCAGAGCCCGCTCCATGCACCAGAGCCATTCGTCCCGCTCCGTGGGACCGATGGGAAAGGGGAGGTGGCGGGCCCGAAGTCGGGGGTGGCCGAACCGCTCCACATACAACGGAGGTCCGTCCATCCAGCCCGACAGGAAGAGAAAGAGCTTCTCCCGGGACGACTTCAGGCTGCGAGCGTGGAGCGCCCGGACCCTCTTCGCCTCTGGAGCCGAGTCCATGAGGTCGTAGAAGCAGTCCACCAGACGCCGAACCCCGGCCTCGCCGCCGATGAGCTCATATGCGGTGACGCGCTCACTCTCCGACATGGTCAGAGAAACACCGGACCCCGTGGTTCCGTTCGGATCCTCCTGGCATCACGATCATCTTACGGACTTAGCTCCGGCGCCCGCCGAGCCCGGGTCGCCTGCTCGAAGTCGTAGGCGTAACCCAGAAGCTCCGCATCCGTCCAGAGATCGCCGATGAAGGCGATGACGAAGGGCAGGCCGTCCTCGTAGTAGGCGAAGGGAACGGTTATGACGGGGACACCCACATGGTTCGTGATGTTGCTCGGAAGCTCGGGATGGTTGTTCGGGTGGTAGTCCGGCCGCTCCGGATCCTCCACCATGGGACGGATGGGGCCTCCCGCCTGAGGAAAGAAGAGCCCATCCAGCTCATTCTCTTCCAGCACCTGCCGGAAGAGGGCCCTCAACTCCTTTCTCCAGGCCTGGTAGGCGTCTCCCGCCTCGGTGGCGCTGGGACGTGCCGGAGGAGCGCTCCGGTTCCCCGGCATCTCCCGCCCCGTCAACTCCTCCCACTCCTGAACACTCCGGAAGGGCGCGTCCTCGGGCAATCCCTGGAGGTAGACGAAGAAGTCGTGGGCACCGGTGCTCACCCCGTCAGACCGACCATCGTAGAGCTCCACCCACCCCGTTCCCTCGAAGGGATCCTCCACCACCTCCGCACCCCGGGACTCCAGCACCTGGATGGCCCGGTGATAGATCTCCTCCGTCTCCTCCTCCAGGGGCATGAAGCTCTCCCGCCACCCCAACCCCACGAGCCCGAAGCGTTTTCCCTCCAGCGCCGTGGAATCCAGGGCCTCGACGAAACCGTCGGGAGGAAGGTGGTCCAGGGCGGCGTACGTTGCCAGGTCTCGAGGGGACGGACCGGCGATGACGTCCATGGTGACGGCGACGTCCCGAATCGTTCGGGCCATGGGACCCACCACGTCCCGGTAGCTGGCATCCAAGGGCACTACCCCGTGAAGGGGAACCAGACCGAAGGTGGGCTTGGCACTGGCCAGAGCCTGGGCGGCGGACGGGTTACTGATGGACCCCCCGGTATCCGTTCCCAGCCCCAGCACGGCGAAGCTTGTGTTTACCGCCGTGGCCGTGCCCCCACTGGAGCCACCGGGCACCCGATCTTCCGCGTATGGGTTCAGGGTGACCCCGGCCACGGAGCTGCGGGTCCGCGTCCCATGGCCCGCGAAGTCAGGGAGATTCGTCTTGCCCAGGATGATGGCTCCGGCCTCACGCAGCCGGGCCACCGCGTCCGCGTCCACCGAGGGGATCAGATCCACGCCCCCTGCGGCCTCGCTGAAGCCGTCGAACCCGGCCGTGGTCACCAATCCCGCCTGGTCGAGGTTGTCCTTGATCACCACGGGAACTCCGTGGAGGGGCCCCCTGGGGCCGCTGGCTTCATACTCGTCGTCCAATGCCGCCGCCACGGTGAGCGCGTCCGGGTTCATGGATATGAAGGCGTTGTAGCGCTCCTCATAGATGTCGATTCTCTCCAGAAAAGCCTGGGTCAGCTCCACCGCAGTGTATCGACCCGCCCGGTAGTCGGCCTGCACCTGCTCTGCGGTGAGCTCCACCACATCGATGGAGGAGGTTTGAGCCGCCGCCTGGACCGAAAGGGAGAAGGGGTGGACGGCGGGAGCCGTCAGGAGGAGCACGGCCGAGGAGGCCGTAACGAAAAGGCTCCGGGCAACGATGGAAGACACGGCACTCCTCCGTAAGCGCGTAAGGAAATAAGGGGTGGCCCCCAAGGAAGGAGACCCCCGCCGCGGCCAGGCTCGCCACTCGGAAGAGCGAGGAGTCTGAAAAACGGCCTCCCGGAGAACCCGGGAGGCCGAAAACTCTCGTCACTCTAGAGTGCCGGAGGAGGGACTCGAACCCCCGACTCGCGGATTATGATTCCGCTGCTCTAACCAACTGAGCTACTCCGGCAAGGGCCCAAAACGCTACCTTCGGGGGGGGGCGGTGTCAATGGGATCGTCCCAGCCCACTTCCCCTTCGTCGAAGGGCTCTTCCTCCCCGTCGGGAACGTCCGCGAACCGGTAGAGGAGCTCTCCCTCCCGGATGAGCCCGAACCGCTCCCGGGCCAGCCGCTCCAGTGCTTCCGGGTCGTGCTCCAGGGAATCGGCTCGAGCCTGGAGCCGCAACAGCTCGGCCCGGGCGTCCCCCAGCTCCTCCTCCACCCGATCCTGCTCGCCGTGGATCCGGAGAAGGTCCGGATGGGAGTACTCCCCTCCGAAGAGGGCGTAGTACCCCGCCAGGAGAAGAACCAGGGGGAGGAAGAGCTTTTTCAAGAGGTCAGCCTCCCGATCGAAAATCCCGGCCAGGATACCGGGCCCGGGACCCCAGGAGCTCCTCGATCCGAAGGAGCTGATTGTACTTGGCCACCCGGTCCGTCCGGCTGGCGCTTCCGGTCTTAATCTGTCCCACCCCGGTGGCCACGGCCAGATCCGCGATGAAGGTGTCCTCCGTCTCACCGGAGCGATGGGAGATGACCACTCCCCAGCCGGCGTCCCGGGCCACCTGGATGGCCTCCAGGGTCTCCGTCAGGGTGCCGATCTGGTTCACCTTGATGAGGACGGCGTTGGCCACTTCTTCACGCACCCCCCGCCGGATCCGCTCCGGATTCGTGACCAGGAGATCGTCGCCCACGATCTGCACCCGG
>SKZC01000101.1 GCA_007127575.1 Gemmatimonadota bacterium | reverse complement strand
GCCCACCACTTCATCGAAGGAAGCGGTGCGGCGGGCGAGGTCGAGTCGGGGCTCCGGGCGCTGGGCGGCGTCCGTATAGAACCAGAGGTTCAGCTTCTCGAAACCGGCCAGCTCCGGGGGAGGAGGAGCCTGGTACCGGACGCCCCGGAGGTACCCATCGATGTGGCGGGCGGCCCTCTTGCCATGCCCCACCGCCACGGTCACCGTCCGCTCCGCAGGAACCATATCCCCTCCGGCGAAGACTCCCGGGCTCCCGGTCATGAGATCGTCGCCCACCACAACGGTGCCGTCTCCCTTCCGCTCCACTCCTTCCAGAGTGTCCATGAAGGTGGTGTCCGTCTCCTGACCCAGGGCCAGGATCAGGTCGTCGGCCTCCAGCGTCTCGGTCTCGCCGGTGGGCCGGGGACGTCCTTCTTCGTCCAGCTCCATCCGCTCGACTTCGAAGCGAGTCCCCTCGATGGACTTGATGGTCCGGAGCCAGTGCACCTTCACCCCCTCGGTGAGGGCGTCCTCCACCTCTTCCTCGTGGGCCGGAGCGTGCTCCTGGTCGCGCCGGTAGATGATGAGGGGGTCGTGTCCCATCCGGCGCACCACCCGGGCGGCGTCCATGGCGGTGTTTCCTCCTCCGTACACCGCCACCCGGCGGCCCAAGCGGGGCGGTGCTCCGCCTTCCACATCCCTGAGAAAATCCAGGGCGTCCAGCATCTTGCCGGCGTCCCGGGCCGGGATCTCCACCCGCCGGGAGAGGTGCGCCCCCACCGCCACGAACACGGCGTCGAAGCCTCCGTCCTCCCGTTCCCGAGCCAGGTCATCCACCTTGTGGTTCAAAACGAACTCCACCCCCAACCTCCGAACCCGCTCCACCTCCCCATTCAGAACGTTTCGGGGCAATCGGTACGAGGGGATGCCGAAGTGCATCATGCCTCCCGCCACGGGCCCCGCATCCCGGATTTCCACGGAATGGCCCAGGAGGCTCAGGTGGTAGCCCGCCGAGAGGCCGGCGGGCCCCGCACCCACCACCAGGACACGCTTTCCGGAGGCCTCTACAGGGGTGGGGGCGACCTCCCATCCTCGCTCCAGGGCCCGATCTCCCAGGAACCTCTCCACCGCGTGTATGCTCACCGCTCCGTCCAGCCGCTCGCGGTTACAATCCGACTCACATGGGTGGTAGCAGACCCGACCATGGATGGCCGGGAACGGATTGTCCCGCATGATCGTCCGCCAGGCCTCCTCAAACCGACCGGCCTCTACCTGGGCGAGCCAATCCTGAACCCGCTCCCCGGCGGGACAGGCCGCATCGCACGGGGCCAGGAGATCCACGAAAACGGGGCGCTCTTGACGCTTGGGCCCCACCCGGCGCTCTACCGACAGGTCGGGGGGTCGGGTCAAGTCCTCTCGCATGGGGGCGTCCGAACCGCCATCGTCTCTTGCCATGACACCCTCGCAGCCACGGGGAAGGAGTCGGGGCACGGACTCATGGGCCGGCCCCGAAAACCCACGACCTACCCACCCTGCGGGATCCATGCCAACCACCCGAGCTTCCTTGAACGAGGAGGACGGGGCGACGTGAGGGGCCCGTATCTGGAACGACGCCCCCCTGGCACTGGACGGCACCGGACGATTTGTCCCGATTTGATGCCAACCGGGACGTGGGGCACCTTCCGCCAAAGGGGGGAGGCTTGGGGCGGAACGAACCTTGTAGCTCCATCGGGGCATACTACCGGGAGCACCTCTTTTCGGGGTTGCCCCCACCCCTCCCGACGGGACAACTCGAAGCACTCGACTGCGCTGCGGAGAAGGGACCATGAGTCGGAAGCCGGAACCCAAGCCGTACCGAGCCGCCATCCTGGACATGGACGGAGTGCTCACCCGAACGGTCGAGCTCCACGCCCGGGCCTGGAAGGTCATGTTCGACGAGTTTCTCGAGGCTCGGTGCGAGCCCGGAGTGGACTTCCAGCCCTTCGACATGGAATCGGATTACCGACGATTCGTGGACGGAAAGCCCCGCTATGACGGGGTCCGCAGCTTCCTGGAGTCCCGAGGACTCCAACTCCCGGAAGGAACGCCGGAGGACTCTCCGGGGGAGGAAAGCGTCTTCGGTCTGGGGAACCGGAAGAACGAGCTCTTCCACGAGCTGCTTGTGGACCAGGGGGTGGAGGTCTACCCCGACGCAGTGGAGCGGGTGGAGGAATGGCGGAGCCAAGGGCTCCGAACGGCCCTGGTGACCTCGAGTCGGAACGGCTCGACCATCGTGGAGTCAGCGAAGCTCGCGCCGCTCTTCGACGTCATCCTGGACGGGGAGGACACAGCGGAGCTGGGGCTCCCCGGGAAGCCGGCTCCGGACATCTTCCTGGAGGCGGCGCGCCTCCTCAACGTGCAGGCCGACGAAGCGCTGGTGGTGGAGGACGCCGTTTCCGGAGTGGAGGCGGGCCGGGCCGGCGGATTCGGCCTGGTGGTGGGAGTGGACCGGAACGGGGGCGGTGAGCTGGGCTCCCATGGAGCAAACCTGGTAGTCCGCGACCTGTCGGACCCGGTGCTGGAAAAGGTGGTGTCCCCTCCCGCCGCATCTTCCGCTCTCGACCATCTCGATGAGCTCCTGGATCGGATGACCCAGGGTCGGCTGGCCCTCTTTCTCGACTACGACGGAACGCTTACCCCCATCGTCCCACGTCCTGAGGACGCCACTCTCTCCCCCGCGATGCGAGATCTTCTGGAGACCCTGTCAGACTCGGCCACTGTAGCGGTGGTGAGCGGCCGAGACCTCGCCGACGTCCAGGGCCTCGTACGCCTGGAAGGTCTTCGGTACGCCGGGAGCCACGGATTCGACATCGCCGGCCCGGCCGGGCTCAGGATGCAGCACGAGGAAGCGCAGGAAAGCCTCCCGGACCTCGACGAGGTTGAAGCCGACCTGACCCGGGCCCTGGACGAAGTGGATGGCGCCCGAGTGGAACGGAAACACTTCGCCATCGCCGTCCACTACCGGGACGTGGCGGAGGAAGCGGTGAGCCAGGTGGAGGAGGCCGTGGACCGGGCCCTGGAAGGGAGCACAGGGCTCCGGAAGAAGGGAGGCAAGAAGATCTTCGAGGTCCAGCCCGACGTGAAGTGGGACAAGGGACGAGCCGTCCTTTGGCTTCTGGAGGAGCTGGGGCTCACGAGCCCCGACGTGGTTCCGGTCTACATCGGCGACGACGTCACCGACGAAGACGCATTCGAGGCCCTCCGGGACCACGGGCTCGGCATCCGGGTCGGGCCGGAGGACGAAGAGACCGCAGCGCACTACACCCTGCCCGACACGGACGAGCTGGAGAGGCTGTTCCGTGAACTGGCGAAGCGGTTGGCGGACGGAGCCGGCCCCGGTGGCCGGCACCGGGAGGTCCACCCCTGAGAGCTCGTACCTCCCGGTACGCGGGTCGGCGGGGCCCATGAGACGTCAAGCCGGCGAGGCCATGTAGGATCCATCCCACTCCTACGACTCCGTGTCCTCCTGGACAAAGCGGATGCCGGGAACCCTCCGGCCGTACCGCGCGTTCAAACGGCCGAATCCACCTTCCCCACCGGAGAACGCTCATGCCCCTGAACGACCAACAACTGGAATGGTGCCGCTCACACGACTGGAATTTCTCGGACCTCCGAGCCCTGTTCGTGAACTGCACTCTCAAGCCTTCCCCCGGGCTCTCACACACCCGCGGCCTGATGGACGTTTCCGCGGAGATCCTTGAGGAGAACGGAGTGCACGTGGAATTCGTGCGGGCGGCAGACCACGAAATCCCACCCGGTGTCTATCCGGACATGCGAGAGCACGGCTGGGATCATGACGACTGGCCGAAGCTCTATGAGAAGGTGATGGCGTCCGACATCCTCGTGGTGGGATCCCCGATCTGGCTCGGAGAAAAGTCATCGATCTGCCAACGGGTAATCGAACGGCTCTACGGCAACTCTGCCGACCTGAACGAGGCTGGACAGTACGCCTACTACGGGCGCGTGGGAGGGTGCATCCTCACCGGAAACGAGGACGGGGTGAAGCATTGCGCCATGGGAATCCTCTACGCCCTCCAGCACCTGGGCTACACCATCCCCCCACAGGCGGACGCGGGTTGGATCGGCGAGGCGGGGCCCGGCCCGTCCTACCTGGACGAGGGATCCTCCGGGCCTTCGAACGATTTCACCCAACGGAACACCACGTTCATGACCTGGAATCTACTTCACCTCGCCCGAGCCCTGAAGGACGCGGGTGGGATCCCCGCACACGGCAATCAGCGATCCGCCTGGGAAGCGGGGTGCCGATTCGACCATCCGAACCCCGAGCACCGGTGAGGTAACGAAGCGACGGCCGGTGGCAAACAGGAAGGGGGGTCACCGTCGGCGCATAGTCGTGACCCTCCACGGATCTCTGAAGGGGGTGGGTAGCGTCAGGGGTCCGAGCCGTACTCGTAGCCTCGGGCCTCCTCCGGGGACACCTCCACCCCGAGGCCTTCCGCGATCCGATTCACGAAGTTGAAGTAGCTCGCGATGAGGTTCGCCTCGAGGATTTCTTCGTCGGTGAGGCCGGAGTCACGGAGCGGACCCAGATCAGCCTCGTTCATCCGCGACGGGGTTCGGGTGAGGGCCAGTGCGTAGTCTGCCAGCGCCGCCTCTCGTTGGGAGAGCTCGGCTTCGGCTGGATCTTTTCGCAGGCGGGCCACCCGCTCCGCGTCCTTCCACCACGCCTCCAGGGCCACCGCGTGGTGGAGCGTGCAGTAGTCGCATCCATTTTCCACCGAGACGACCACGGCAATCAGTTCCCGCTCGGCTCGACTGAGCCCCCTGGAGCCGAAGAGGAGCGTCAGGTAGAGGTCGAGGTGGGCCTCCATGGCTTCCGGCGCCAGGCTCTGGACGCGCATGATGTTCGACACCTTCCCGCGGCGGGCGGCGATCCGTGCGTAGACTTCGGCAAGCCTGCCCTCGGCGTCATCCTCCTCGATGGTTCGAATCCAGCTCACAGGCACCTCCCGGGACCTATTGGGAGGTATGCGGACCCCACGAAGGAGCCGGAACTCCCTTTACCGTCCGCCAGGCAGGTCATCACGTTGATGAAACCGTTGCCGACCCTCGTGCTTCGCATCCGGATCTCCCGTTTGTGTTCACGAACCCCACAGGAGGTCGAGTCATGGAGGGCGTGGGAGCTGTCTATCCCCCGTCACCGATCCTCGGCCGCAGGAATCTCCACCCGGACGACCCCGCGGAGCTCACCGGCCTCGTACCCGACTGCGCGGTCGTCAGGATAGCGCCCCTGGATGACCTCCCGCACCTCCGCATCCACGGCGTCGTCGGCACCGTGACAGGTCAGGCACATGGGCGCAACCCGAAGCACTCGGTAGTATCGGAGGGATCCATCCGGTCCCTCCCCCGTGAGTTCGGCAGGGACCGCGTCGGGGTCCAGCTCCTCGAGCTCGGCGAGATACCGAAGGATTCGCTCCTCCCAAGGGTCGGGAGCGTTTTCCGGATTCCGCCAACGCAGCGTAGTCCTCTTCACATCCAACGGGTCGGCCAACTCGTCCTGGATCTGTGCCGTGAGGGGGAGCGCTTCTTCCGAGCAGAACTCTAGAGCTGCCACGGTGCCCGCCTCTCCCATCACCCCGGTGAGGCGAGACACGAGGCCCTGGACCAGGGCGTCGGCCGCAGGCGCTCCCAGCTCCAAGGCTCGGGCGGCTTCCGCTGCGGGGAGGGCATCTGGAGGTCCGTCTTCCGGCTCCGGATCACCGGGAGCGCAGCTTGCCACGGCAGTCACCACAACTCCGGTCAGGATCGCGGGAAGGCGATGAAGCGCTGTTCTCATGACAACTCCCTTCGGGGTTGGAGGAGGCTGGCAGCGTGCTGGGGTGGCACGGCGCCATCTCCGGTATTGACGCTCTCAGCTTCCGGCGATCTCTGACAGGAGGTCCGTGGTGGTGATGATCCCTACGAACCTTCCCGAGTCGACGACCAGAACTCGATGGATCCTATGATCGTGAAGGAACCGTGCGACTTCCTGAACGGTCGCATCCGCGTGGATGGTGAGGGGGACGGGGCTCATGATATCCTCGACCTTGTAGCCCGAGAAGCTGTCCGTCGGGACGTCTCGAATCCGGTCCCGGACGTCGACGAACTCCCCTCCCGGAGTCACATAGTAGGCAAAGAACTCCCCTTCGATGGGCGCGTCGATGAGGCCGGTCTCCTTGGGAGGACCGGAGACCGCAAGTCCCCAACGCATGGCTTCCGGAACATCACTGAGCTCCCTGGCCAGGCGGAGCACGTCGCGGGCCGAGACGACTCCCACCAGGGTCTCCTGCTCGTCCACGACCGGGACCCCGCTAATGGTGGACTCGTCCAACCGGTGGATGAGGTCCGCTACCGACGCGTTGGGTGGGACCGTGATCACATCCCGGACCATGAGATCTCTAGCCAGAGTCATGCAACGCTCCAGGTATCAGTTGTCATGCCTGCGTCCTCTCTGCACCGGACCCCCTCCGTCGGGCCGCGGGTCGCCACCGGTTACCACCGTTCGATCAAGTCTATCCACCGATTCTTCAAGAGACTTCCAAAGCCAGCTACTGACTTCCGAGCCACTCCAGGTACGCGACAATGTCGATGAACTGGCGAACTGTCATGGCCTCGCTGTAATCCCCCATGCGAGAGAGCTCACCGCTCAAAACCTGTTCGAACTCCGCCGTAATCCCGTGGGATGGGGCGATGATGGATTCCGCGATGGCTCCCCGGGACAGGGTGGCAATCTCCGGACCCAGGGAGACCTCCAGCGGAGGCGTGGCGTGGGGATCCGGAAAGTCATCGCCGATCACGTGATGGCAGGCATAACATTGCATGGCACTGAAAGCCGCCCGCCCCGCATCGGGGTCGCCATCGGGGAAGAAGAATCTCGCCTGCTCTCCTCCTTCGGGGGCGCAGGCCACGACCATCGTAAGTAACGATAGAGCCAGGATCATTCGCGACATGGGATCCTCCTCGTAGGTCATGGGAAGGACACGGTAACCCCCGCCCTCCCGAGAGAACGCGCGCTCGCCATCACTACGGGAAAGCCAGTGCAACCGGCATGCCACACTCATCACAGCACATCCAGAGCGAGGGGCTCGGGGGACGATGAGACAGGGGCCACGCGTGGAGTCGACTCCGATCTCGACTTCGACGCCGCCGCCCCTGACAGTCTGTCCCTGAGCGGGACAGCCGGATGGTCCCATTCCAGGGTAGAGACCCATCACTTCCTCCGAGGCCGATGCCGGCCCCCTCCCACCCCAGGAGTTCGTCCTCGCCGTGGCTTTGCCATGCCTCGCCGTCGTCCCTAAACCGAACCTCGCACGCCCCCCCGGGTCGCCGAGAGTAGGCCCTGGAAGGATTCATTCGGACCCGGAAGCCCATCTCAAACCCCGTCTTCCCACCAGGATGACAGTGGCGACTCCCAGTGCGAGGGCGACGACCACAAGGGAGCCCAGGAGTCGCTCCATCAGTGTGGGATCGATCAGGAGAACCAGGGCGAGCGCGATCATGACCGTACCGCCGAAGAGCTTCAGAACTCCTCCATGCGCTTCCTGAAGCCTGGTGGCCCGCAAAGTCACGACCGCACCGACCAGGAGGGCGACCTCCACAGAGAGGTACACCAGAAGGTAGAGGGCCAGAAGACCCATGAACGACGCACCGCCAATTCCGGCCTCGGTGATCAACGTCGTCCAGAGAACGGGGAACCCGGCGGTGCACGGGAGCTCCACCAGCGCTACGCCCCCGGCGATCCCCACGGTGAGGGCCAGGGTGACGACGAGCGGCCGGTCCTGACGAAGGGCCCGCCCTCCACCATAGATCCGGGGCTTGAACCGGTCGGGAATCGTGAGAGAGGGACCTCGGCCTGACGCGAAGAAGTCCTTCACATTGACGAGCCCGAAGGCGAGCGCCAACGCAGCCACGGCAACCCGGACCCACCCCATGTGGGCCGCCACCTCCAGGGCGGCAAAGAGCCCCACGATGAAGGCGCCGTACACTGCAGCCGTGACCAGAAGAAAGGTGAGCCCCACGGCAGCGACCCGCGCTCGGGATCGGGTCCCCAGAATCATGGCCAACAGCACCGTGAGCACCCAGAGAGAGCAAGGGTTGAACCCGTCGATGAAGGCGATGAGAAGGGTGGCTCCGGCCATGGGATGGCCACTCACGTCCAAATCACCGAACGGCCCCAAATCGAGGACCGTTCTGCGGGGCGGAGGGCCCGCCACCTCATGGGCCAATTGGGCTCGAACCTCGGCCTGGAGCGCATCTGCGAGAGGGCGGGTGAACCCCACCCAAACCGACTCCCCCAAGATGAAGGTGGGAATTGCAGTGGGCTCCCGTCCCCGCTCCCTCATCATTGTGCCGAAAAGAGCCCGACCATCGGGGTCCCGCACCACTTCCACACGCCGCACCACCAACTCGGGATGCTCCGTCTCGAGCTCGAGGAGCCACGGCTCCGCACGCTGGCAGAAGGGGCATTCCTCCCCCCAGAAATACCACAGGACAGGGTCTGTGGCCGGGCGTAAGTCCGCAGGCGCGGCCCCCGGCATGGGGGACGGGACAAGAGCTCCCAAAACGAGCGCTAGCCCCAGGTAGGAGGGGAGGAGGCGGCCCATTTACCGGCGAGTCGGGTCGAGTGCGCCCCCCCGGAGGCGGCTCTGTTCGGCGCGAGAGGCGCTGGAGTCCGGATCCCCCGGCCGGGGAAGATCCGGGTCCCCGGGCTCGGGCTGGTCGGGATCACCCGGCCCGTGGGGCTCGGGCTCACCCGGGGGTGTTCGTTTCGGGTCTCCCGGCTGGGGTCGCTCCGGCTCCTCGGGAGGGGGAAGATCCGGGTCCCCCGGATCGGGCCTCCATTCCCCATGAATCAGAAAGGCGTGCCAAGGTAGGTTAAGTGGTGGCTGCATGACTCGACTCCTCCGCGCACCCGTCGTTCAAGGATCTCCCACGGACGTCCCATCCGCCGGGGGAGGCTGAAGTAGACCGCGGCTGCACGAGACGTGCCGAGTGGGTAGCTGAAAGCGCGGATCGACACTCGCGATCTCTTCCCTTTGCTCGGAAGCCTCGTCCGCTGATCCCACCGGTGGGTTCGAAGGTCACGCCGGACCCATTCGCGGCCGTGCGAACCCGGGAGGCACCGATCCTCAAGAATGTGATCCATCACTTCCGGGAAACCATGAGCCCACCGGTCTTCCTGGGCTCGGCGGGCCTCATAGCGGCCTTCGCCCTCTATGGGGCAGCATCTCCCGACAGGGCGGCGGAAACGTTCGGGGGAATCCAGGACTTCCTCGTTCAGAGCCTGGGCTGGTTCTACATCCAGGCCGCCAGAGCCATCCTGATCTTCG
>SKZC01000370.1 GCA_007127575.1 Gemmatimonadota bacterium | reverse complement strand
GGAGGACGGGGGAGCGAGCCGACCACCGGTCGGGCCCGCCTCCCCCTCCCACTCCCCGGGCCACATCACCCTGACGGAGGAAGAGGGTCGGACGGCGGTCCAGGCGCTCCGAGAGGTGCTCTCCCTCCCTTCCTTTCCCTTCCACCGTGAGGCCCGCAGCGCTCTGGGGAAGCTGACCTTCGACCTGGACCCCATCCTCCAGGACGCCCCCTCCCACGATGCGGGAGGTGAAGAGCCCCCGATCCGAATCCTCGACCGGCCAGGAGGAGCCGATCCACAGGGAGCCCTCGCCGTTCTCCTCGAGGCCCTCTACGACCGCCGCCGGGTTCGACTCCAATACCACTCCATCGGCCGAGACGCCGTCGAGGACCGTGAGCTGGAGCCCTGGGGCCTTCTGTTTCAGTGGGGGGCGTGGTATCTGGCGGGGCGGGACCCCGAAAAGATGGACGGGGGCAGCCCGGCCCGCCTCTTCAGAGTGGACCGGATGAAGGAGGCACGGGTCCGCCGGTCCGGAGCCTCCGGACCCGACTTCCACGTCCCGGAGGAGTTCGACGTTCGGTCGTACGCGGGACGCCGACCGTGGGAGCTGGGCGATGACGACGCCGATGAGGCCCTGGAGGTCATGGTCCGCTTCCATCCCCCTCTCTCCCTCCTGGCCGTTCGGAACGGGTGGGGCGAAGCCGTGAACGGCGAGGACGACGGCGAGGACGACGGCGAGGACGACGGCGACGCCGTCCTCCGACGCTTCCGGGTCCACCGCCTGGATCCCTTCCTCCGGTGGATCCTTTCCCTGGCCGGTGAGGCCGAGATCGTCTCGCCCACCTCCGCCGCGCAAGGGATCGTCCGGATGGCGGAAGGAGTCCTGGACCGCTACCGGGAGGACGGATGAGCGGACAGCGGAACGAAACGGCCGGAGCCGTCCTTCAGCGGCTCCTCTTGGTGCTGCCGCTGGCTACCCGGGAAGAAGGGGTCCGGATCGATGAGTTGGCCCACGAGCTGGATGTGGACCCGCACCGCGTCCTGGGCGACCTGAAGGAGGTGGAATCCCGAAGCTACTATCTTCCGGCGGGCCTGGGGGATCAGATCCAACTTACGGTCACGAGGGAGCGGCTAAACGTCTGGACCACCGGCCAGTTCCAGCGCCCCGTCCGCCTCACTCCTCGCGAAGCCCTGGCGCTGGAGCTCGCCCTCCGGGTCGCCTCCCACGCCGGGTCGGATACCGCGGAGGAGCGGAAAGGAACCCCAAGTCCTCCCTTCCAGGCACTACAGCGACGGCTGGTGGCCGCGCTCCGCACCCCGTCCACGGACGACTCGCAAGACACGGACCCTGCAGTGGCCATGGGCAGCGCGGAGACAGGGGACGACCCCCACCTCCCGGCCATCCGGCGCGCGGTGCGCACGCGCCGAGAGATCGGCATACGCTACCGCCGGCCCGGGCGGGAGGTCGAATCCCGACGGGTGGCCCCCCTGCTCTTGGCGCACGCGGAGGGTCGGTGGTATGTGGTCGCCCGGGACCAGGACCGGGACGGACTCCGGATCTTCCGGGTGGACCGAGTGCTGGAGGTCTCGGGGACGGGTCGCTCGTTCACGCCGGACCCCGCCGATTTGACGGCTGCCGAAAGCTTTCTACAGGACGGACGCATTCTCGGCGGTGGTGGACCGGACGCCTCCGAACCCGCCGAGGCGGTGGTGGAATATTCGCACCGGATCGCCCGGTGGGTCCGGGAACGTCGCTGGGACGAGGTGGAAGAGCTGCCCGACGGAGGCCTCCGGGTTCGTCACCAGGTATTCGACCCCGAGTGGCTCGTTCGACACGTCCTCTCCTACGGCACCGAGGCGAAGCTCCTGGAGCCTGAGTGGCTTCGGGAGAGGCTCGTGGCCGTGCTGGAACGGCGGGTGGGCGTCAGCCGAGCGGGTCCCCGGTAACCCGCGGTCGCGACGGCCTGGACCCGGAAACGCTGCTTAATGGGATGAAGAAGCCCCCGGACCTGAGGGCGAGCCCGGGAGCGATGATCCGGGCGAAGCTTGGCTTTCGGGCTGGGAGGAGCTCGGGCGACGAATCGCCGACGAGTCTGCCGACCCACGCACCACCCGGCAGGTCCTCCAGGACGACCGCCACTGAGTGGTCACCATCGACGCGTCGCTGTGGGTCGCCGGCGATGCCGACGACGAGACGGCGTGGAGAGAATCACGAGCCTTCCTGCGCCAGGGACCTCCCTCGAGAAACCGGCGTTCGCCTGCTCCGCTTCCCCGGCCTCGTGCTCCACCCACTCCATCTCGAGCTGGCGGGAGAGGACGGGCGGGAAGGTCTGCACCCGGCTGGAGCGGTTTTTTCGTTGACGCCGGATGTGGACCCTTCCCATCGTAGGACCATGCTCCCGGCGGTGCTTCGGGTTCCAACGCCCGTCCCTCCGCCGAGGGCCCCCATCCCCCGGGATCGGGACCCATGCCGGCCTGGCCGGGAGTGGTCATGAGCTCGGCCCGGCCCCACCACGGAGGCGATCATGGCTCAGTGCGAGGTGTGCGGCAACGATTACTACCTCTCCTTCGAGGTCATCACTCAGGGCAATCGACACGTCTTCGATTCCTTCGAGTGCGCCATCCAGAAGCTGGCCCCGGTGTGCGAACACTGCGGGGTGAGGGTGGTGGGCCACGGGGTGGAGGCGAACAACGCCATCTACTGCTGCGCTCACTGCGCCCGGCAGGAGGGAGTGGAGGGGCTGGCGGACCGAGCCTGAGCCGCTCCGGCTTTCCCCGTGGGGGCCGGTCACCTGAACCGTATCCTACGGGAAGAGCGAGGCGGCGGCCGGTCCAGAGGGTGTCCTCCCCTCCGGAAGGTGGTGGGCCCCCACAGCACGATCACACCCATGGCCACGCCCCACTCCAACACCAGGCGGATCGGCCGCACGGAACCGTCCATGCCGAGAAACTCTCCAGTGAAGTTGTGCATGAAGTGGAGGAGAATCACGGCCAGGACGCTCCGGCCGGTGTTGTTGTAGACCCACGTGTAGACGATGGCCGCCGGGAGAATCCCCCAGAGGAAGTCCCACGGCGTGGGAGAAGCCCGGGCGAAGGCGTCGAAGTAGCCGGGAAGCCCGAAGAGGGGGAGGTGCCAGCTCCACCAGATCAGGCCCAGCACGAGGCTGGCGACCAACGCGTTCCACCGAAGCTGGAGTCGGTCCAGGAGGTAGCCCCTCCACCCGACCTCTTCGGGAAGGGGCCCGATGACCAGAATGAAGAGAACGAAGGCCAGGAGCGAGGCAGGGTCCAGGAGCCGGGCTCCCGCACCCTGAAAGTCCAGGGGCAAGGGGGAAGCCCCTGTGACGATGGCCACGAGCCCGGCGATGAGGGTGAGGGCGGGGAACAGGAGCAGGATCAAGGCCCACCACCGGACCGGGATCCGGCGTGGGTCGATGCACCGTCGGCCGAGCTCCTGGAGGCCGGGCCAGCCGTAGAGCACCCTGGTCATCGCTACGCCGCCCAGCAGGACTCCAGCTCCCCCCACGTAGAAGAACGCCACGCCGGGCCAGTCCCACACCGTCTCCCCCATCAGACCGGCCAGGACCCAGAACCCCCAGGTCCATCCATGGGAAAAGGCGAGGAAGAGGAGGACGTCCCACGCCCCGGACTCCGACGCCCCGGGCCCTTGGCTCGCCTCCGTCACAACGGCCCCACCCCTCCCTCGACGGCCTCGCCGGGTGGGACCCGCAGAGGTACCCTCCGGGTGGCGCAGCAACCCCACCGATGCCTTGTCTCCATGTTGGTACGGGGTGCAAAGGGCGTGCCCGGTCCGGTGCGGCGCTCCCGGCCGGGCACGGTGGGGACGCCGGGGGCCATGGCGTCCCGAACCTGCACGCCTCGGGCAATCTCCTTCCCGGGCCCCGTCAGCCGCCCACGCTCCTCCGAGCCTCATCGCACTCGGCACACCCGTGGTCCGGAAGGTGGAGGAAGAGGAGCGGGTCGGCGCGCAGGTGCTCCAACGCCACCGCCACCACGTCGCGTGCACGAACGAGGCGAGCTTGGGCGTGTCCGACGAACCCCTCCCGCTGGAGCTCCCGGGCCCGCAACCAGCCGTCCGCCAGGTCGAAGCGGACGCAGCAGTGGTCGTTTTCCTCGTACCACAAGCGCACCGGGCGGCCGTCCCGTCGCACCGTACAGGACCGTCGGACGCCGTAGGGCACGCCGGCCAGGAGCTCTGCGAGGTGAAGGGTTGTGTTCGCGTCGTGGCCCACCCCGATGAGGAGCACCCGACCGTCCAGGTCGTGGACCCGTCCCACCGGGCTCTCAGGCCTGTGAGGGGGGAGCGGGAGCGAGTCGGCGGTGATTTCCGCGGCCTTCGGGCCCGAAGCCGCGAAGGCGAACGGATGATCGCTCCGGCGCACCCCGGGGAGACGTCGGAAGGCCTCCGCCACCACCCCGAGGTCAGGCGAGGCCGGTGACGAAGACGGATCGAAGGGCTCGTCCTCGTTTCCCGTCCAGGACGGCATAACCAGCGTCCCCTCCCGACCCATCGCATCTCGGAGGGCGGCGATGAGCCCACGAGGACCCCCTTCCACGGGCCTCACCGCCCGGAACGATGTGTGGACCAGGAGGACATCTCCTCTACCCACACCCAGGGCTCGAAGCTGCTCCGCAACTTCGGATCGGCTGCGCTGTTCCACGCGCTTCTCCGTCAGTGGCCGCGGGTGATGCCTGCCCCACACGCCGAGGTGAACCACCCCAGGTCCATCGTGCGCACTGGGTGCGAACGGATATACTACCCTACTCCCATCCGGAGGGCCGCGAGCCACGCGGCCTTCCCCGTGCAGGACCCACCGGTGTACACCTGAACGGACTTTACATCACCTACGATCTTCAGCCACGAGACGAGCTCATGCTGACTCTGCGCGACCTCATGTCCCACGACCCCGTCACCCTGGAGCCGGAGATGACCCTCCGGGAGGCCCTGGGCGAACTGACGACCGCCGGTGTGAGCGGTGCTCCGGTGGTCACCACGGGCAACCGGCTCGTGGGGGTCCTCTCCGCCTCGGACATCCTGGGCTTTCAGGAGTCCAGCCCACCGGTTCCATCCCATCGCCCGGAACAGGAGGAATGGGAGGAGTGGGGCCCGGCGGATGAGTTGGAGGCGGATCTATCAGAGCCCCCTTCTGCCTACTTTCGCGCAATGTGGGACGCATCGAGCGCGGACCTGGCGGAGCGGATGGCCGAACCCGAGAGCCCGGAAGGGGACCTCCTCTCCGAACACACCGTGGGAGAGGTGATGACCCGGCGGGCCGTCGTCCTATCTCCCGACGCGAACGCGGCGGATGCCGCCCGCCTCATGGTGGGAAAGGGAATCCACCGGATCATCGTGACGGAGGACGACCTCCTGGTGGGGATCGTCTCCAGTCTGGACTTCGTGCGGGCGGTGGCGGAAGGAAAGCTTTAGAAGGCCGCCTCATCCGCTCCCATTGCGTTGCTCGCCGTGGATCGGCACCGGTAGATTGCCGCGTGTGAAGAGCCGGGACCACCTCAGCAACCCGCCTCGGGGGACGGGAGGCCAAGATGCGCTGCGAAGAGTGTCTGAACGAGGTCATCCAGGAGGCGGCCCGCTGCGGGCACTGCGGGGAGATCGTCGGCGGCAAGGCCTGCCCTGACTGCCTGGCAAGGTGCCATGAGGAGGCCCGTGTCTGTCGGTGGTGCGGCTACCGGTTCCGGCGTGGCGGCGCCCAACAGGACCTGGACCACGGCGAGATCCGGGCCGGGGTCCTGCCCTCGGTGCTCTTTCGCGGCCGCTTCCTCCCGCAGTCGGTGGAGCTCACCCAGGAGAAGCTCGTGGTGCGAACCCCGGGCGTCTTCGCTTTATGGACCCATGAGAACGAGATCCCGTGGGACAAGATCTCCGGATTCGGCTACCGCAACGGCATGGTCTGGGATCGCGTGACCGTGGAAACCCGGGGACAGGAGTCGTCCACCGTCATCGGCCTCGCTAAGGCCGACGGCCAAAGGATCCGGAGCATTCTGCAACACCTCGAACACTAGGGACAGGCCGCTGGAGCTCTCGTCGGCGAGGTCGGACCCGCTCCGCCACAAGGATCCCGGTGACGAAGAACACGGAGCGCTCAACCCATGACTCCGAACCTGTGCTTTCGGCTGGCCCTCGCCCTCACCCTCCTCGCCGGCACTACCCTGCCCCACGCCGCCTGGGGCCAGGCGGCCGCCCCTGAAGACGACGAAGCCGCCGTCCTGGAAGCGGTGGACCGTCTCCTGGACGGGATGCAGGCCCGGGACGGGGCCATGGTGGACTCAGCGTTCCACTCCCAGGTGCGGGTGGACGGGGACCTGGCCCATGTGTGGACGCGTTATCGGTTCTATTCGGGCGACCAGCTCAGTCGCTGCGGGTACAATTCCATTCAGCTCGTGCGGACCAGCAAAGGATGGGAGATCCTCTCCCTGGCGTATACGGACCGGATGGAGGGGTGCGATGGAATGGAAGGACCGTAGGCGTCCGCTCCGAGCCCCCGGGGAAGGTTCACCGAGGCCACTCGCTCATCATCAAGTGCGAACAAGGGGCGGCACGCGGCGTCCCCCACGAAACATCTCGACTGTTCCTCCACCACCGTGTAGCAGCAAGGTGGCCCCGGGGTCGCCGTATCGCCTCATGAGATCCAGCATCAGGGGCTCCTCCCCGTCCCACGGATAGCCGTAGACCAGGTGGAAGTCGTCCAGGGGACGGCCCAGCCCGATGTACGCCGATTCGCCCTCGCCGATGGTGCCCGTCCGGTCGTCCGCCGTGGGCGACCTCCACCGGTATCCCGAGGGCAGGAGGCTCCCCGCCTGGAACCGGGCAGCCGAGCCGTGCCGCTCCGCCAGGCCGCGGGCGGTGTCGACCAGACCCTCATCGAGCTCGATGCCGTACGCTTCAAACCCGAGCAGGTCGGCCATGATGGTAATGACCCCGGCGCCCGATCCCCACTCCAGGAACCGCCGACCCGGCGCCCGTAGGGGCAGGAGCGTCTGGAGCATACGCTCGTAATCGGCGGGCACGAACGGATGCCACTCTCGCTGGCGTACCTCCACGTCGAAGCGGCGCCAGATCTCCCAACCCTCGTCGAAGAGCGCTGTGAGCCGAGCGCGCAGGACGGGATCCAGGGCGATGCCCGAAGAGGGTGCAAGTCGATCCATGATCTCGTTTTCCATGGGTGGGGTGCACGAGGGCCGGGGAGGACCCTCGTCAGGGATCCCGTCATCGGGTGTGGGGCAGGAACCGGACGGCCCCGCAAACCTAATACCTCGAAATGCCGAACTTGTCCCCACCTCGCAAAATCGAGAGCCACATGAAGATCTGGATCGATGCCGACGCCGCGCCCCGCGACGCGAAGGAGATCGTCTTCCGGGCAGCCAAGCGACTGGAGGTCCAAGCGGTCCTGGTTGCGAACCAGCGTCTCTACGTGCCGCCCGGGAACCCGTTCGTCACGGCGGTGCGGGTCGAAGGCGGGCCCGATGTGGCCGACCTACACATCGTGGAGGAGGCGAAGGCTGGGGACATCGCCATCACCGCCGACATCCCCCTGGCAGCCGCGTTGGTGGACAAGGAGGTCCAGGTCATCGGCCCACGCGGCGAAGAGTTCACGGCCGAGAACGTAGGGGAGCGGTTGTCCATCCGGAACTTCATGGACGAGCTGAGGACCACCGGGGTGGACACAGGCGGCCCCACCCGGTACGGAACGCGTGAGAAGCAGGCCTTCGCTGCAGCCCTCGACCGCGTCCTCACGCGAACCCTGCGGGGCGGCTGAGAGGAGGCTCCCAACTGAACGCGGCCCCGGATGCCCTGATCTCGGGGAGACCGACCCACCCCCCCGCCGGGTTCGTAGGAGTGAAGCGCCCCGGGAGGACCGGGTGTCGTGCGAGCTGGGCTCAGCCCCCCTCGCCCCTTGGTCCGGAGGCCCCTTCCAGCTCGCGGGGACGGACGAAGGCCCGGAGGGTGCAGCTTTCCGGGACGAGACCGGCCCACGGGTCGGGGGCGTCGAGCACGGCCAGGGCCCCTGTGGGATACTTGGTCCGCAGGGCTCGCTCGGCCTCGAGCTCGTGGCCCGTGGGCGCCATGAGCTCGAGGGCCAGCACCTGAAGCAAAGGGTTGTGACCCAGGACCAGGACCGAGTCCACCGCCTCGGGGAGCCGGGAGAGGTGGTCGCGGATCTGGCTCACCGAACCGGAGTAGAGCCACTCCCGGACCATCACCTGGGGGTCGCCCAGAGCCTCGGAGAGACGCTCGAGGGTCTCGGCCGTCCGGCGGGCCGGGGAACAGAGAACGAGGTCCGGGCGGATTCCGGCGGTTTCGAAGTGGCGCGCCATGGCCGTCGCGGCTCGCCGACCCCGGGGCGCAAGGGGGCGGTCCCTGTCCTGGAGGCCCGGTTCGTCCCAACTCGACTTCGCGTGGCGCAGGAGGAGGATCGTCTTCATGAGTCCCAACCTGGACCCCGCGGCCCCCGGGAGCAACGCCGATTCCGAGCACCGTCCCCTTCCCTCCGAGCCTGAAGGGATCCCCTGGGCCTTCGCGGAAGCCTGGAACGCGGGCGACCCCGACGGTATCGCCGCACTCTTCGCCCCGGATGCCGACTTCGTGAACGTGACCGGAATCTGGTGGACGGACCGGGAAGCGATCCGCAGGGCCCATGCGTACGGGTTGGAACGGATCTTTCCGGACTCCAGACTCGCCGTGGGCCGGATCCGGGTTCGGAGCCCCGGGCCCGGCGTGGCCGTGGTCCACAGCCGCATGACGCTGGACGGACAGTCTCCCCACCCCGATAGCCCGCACCCGCAGCGGAGAGTCACCATCTTCTCCTTTGTGGGCGTCGAGGGGGAGGGGGGATGGAGATGTGTCTCGGCCCACAACACCGACGTCGTGGCCGGGGCGGAGACCCACCTGCGGGGGGAGGACGGAGAGTTGCGGGCCGTGGATTACCGAATCACGGATCCCGAGGGGTGATCCGGCCTCTTCGGCCGTCGAGACCCCGAGGACGGCGGCGGGGCTCTGGGGCGTCCTCGAATCCGGGTGGCCCGTCGCCCTGCCGACGGAATGAACCCATCACGTCGGCTCCCGCTCCCGTACCTGGAACCGCTCGATGAGAGCCTCGTGGACGGACCGCCGTTTTTCCTGCGGCCCTCGCACCATCAATACATTACCCCGTGCTTCCCTCGTGATACGTTCGGCCAGCGAGCCGTAGAACACGCGCTGGAAGACATTCTTCGTGCTCATGCCGAAACAGACGGTGTCGTAGTCATGAATGATCGATAGAACGGCTCTTTTGATGTCGTCGTTCAACAGCACCCTGGTTTCGTAGAGGTCCTCGCTGAGACCTGCCTTGGCGGGGATGTGGTGAACTACCTGCTCACCGCGTTCCTGTGGATCGATGACCGTACCATCTTCATCTCTGATGATCGGAGGCTGAACGTTGACTCACGACGCGCCACGCACCTGATCCAGCGCCGGATGAAGGGGCTGCTGGGCACGTGACGGTCGTCGCCGTTTCCGCCGGCCACAACGGTCGTGGCCAGGCGGTGTCGAGCTCGCGCTGCAGTGCCTTCGGCGCGCGG
>SKZC01000376.1 GCA_007127575.1 Gemmatimonadota bacterium | reverse complement strand
TCCCGCAGGTCCGCCTCCCGGTCCGCCCGGATCATCTCGAAAACCACCCCCGGACGCCGATCCTCCGCCACCAGCACGTTCACGACCCACGCCTGAAGCCGGTGGTGATCCGGGTTGTCGTGGGTCTCTCCCAGGAGAACGAACTCGGCTTCGCCTACCCTTTGGGCCAGCCGCTCCCAGGTGACTTCCGTCCCCTCTTCCAGGTCCCAGATCGTTCCCACCAGGGGGTGCTCCTGAAGGAGCTCCGACTCCCAACCCTCCGGTGGCAGGGGGGTGGAGGGATGGTCCTGGCCGACGGCAAGGGCGGGCGACGAAGCCAGTGCCAGGAGCGTGCCGGCGGTGACGAAGAGGTGTCGGACCCACCGGAGCCCCTCTGTAGTACCAAGGGACTCCGAGGAAGAAACGGGCCGGGACCGAGCCCGCCGGGTGGAGGCGGAGGCGGGCAGTAGCGCGGAAGCCCGAGAGTCGCCAATGTCCGCGCCGGGCGCGGAGGACGGACGCAGGCAAAAGGGCACCACGGGGGATCCATGGGGGTCAGTTCGCTGGAGGGCCGGCAGAGGATGCGGGTGCGAAGCCGCCTCCTCCAGGTGGGGGGCGCGGCGGCTCTCCTCCTGGCTGTGGTCCTGGCCTTTCAGGCCGGGCTCGTGGATCCGGTGAACCTGAAGCAGTTCATCCTCTCCTTCGGGGTCTTGGCCCCGTTCATCTGGGTGGCCCTCTACCTGGTGGCCGTCTTCATCCCCTACGCCACCACCGTCATGACCATCGCCGCGGGGTTGGCCTTCGGGACCCTGTGGGGAACCCTTCTCACCTACTCGGTGACTCTCTTCGCGAGCCTCCTTCCCCTCACTGTTGCCCGGAGGCTGGGGAGGCGGTGGGTGGAGGAGAAGCTGGCCAGGACCCCGGTGAAGCGGTACGCGGACCTCATCAACGAGAATGCCTTCCTCGTCTTCTTCTACCTCCGGCTCATCCCCAGCCTTCCGTACGAGGTCCAAAACTACATCGCCGGGGTGAGCCGGATCAGCTACCGACAGTTCGTCCTGGCCTCGAGCCTGGGGGTGGGCCCCATCCTGTTCATCCTGGCCTTTCTGGGCGACAGCCTCACCGACCCCGGCTCCCCCGAATTCTGGCTGGCCACGGGCATCTTCCTCTTCGCCCTGGTGGCTCCGTTGCTCTACACCCTAGTGGCCCACCGACTTCGCAGGAGGCCGGCGGCCCATGGAGACCCGCCCTCTTCCTGACGGGGGGACGGCGGCCCCCAGGGATCAGCGGCTGGGAGGCCCGGCATTCACCTGGAGGTCGATGACCCGGACCTCCATCTCGATCCCGCCTCCCGCCACGATCTCTTCCAGCATCTCTAGCTGATCTCCCATCATCTCCTGCATCATGGCCCGCTGGGCCTCGGGCATGGCCTCCAGCTCCCGCTCCAGTTCGGCCAGTCCCTGCCGGGCCTCCTCCAGCTCGGCGTCGGATATGCCAGGGGCTCCGCCCTCCGTCTCCATCCGAATGACGAAGGGGTGGAGGTATCCGCTCACTGCACGGTAGTCGTCGAAGAGGAGGCGGACGGCGAACGGGGCCGCGTCCCCCGTGGGGGCTGCCTGCCCGGAGATCCTCATGGCCAGAGGGTAGAGCTCGTCCACGTCAAGCTCGAGCTGGATTTCATCGGGAACGAAGCCGTCGTCGGGCCCCGCTCCCAGGTCCCAGTCCACGTCCTGGGTGTCCGTCAGGGAGAGGACCCAGGTCTCCCTTCCGCCCACCGAACCTCGACCCTCCAGGGTCCAGCGATCCGCCAGGGCCACGTAGAGCTCGTGGGGGCTGGCCCAGAGGTCTCCGGTCTCTTCCACCGGATCGAAATCGCCCCCCGTCTCCACCTCCCTGGGCTGGAGGACGGAGTGTCCATCCACCAAGCCCTTCTCCATGTAGGAGAGGGTCTCGAAGCCCATGACCTCCTGGCGAACGGTGATGTTGTCCACTCCAGCCAGGTTCGCCTCGTAGCGTTCCATGGCCTGGGAAAGGATCTCCTGGGCGCTTTGGGCCTGGGCCTGGCTCGGCTGCATGACGAGCCCCCCGACGAACAGCGCCAGGAGGAGGAAGAGGGGCGAAGCACCCTTCGGGGCCCTCCGCTTCCTTCGGCGATCCTTAGGACCAGCGGCGCATGGGGCGGTGCCCTCGGCGGGGCCGGGGATCTCACTGCCAATGAGTGCGGGAGGAATCGGGCACGTCATATTGGTCACCTCGGTGATGGCGTTTCGAGCGGGTGGAGCGAACGGGTTCGGCGTCGCTTGCGAGAAATGTAAAGCACATCATGGGCCCGGGAGTAGAGTGGCACCCCGGCTGGAAGGGGAACGGAGGAGGGCGGCCTGGCATTTCCGGCGCCGGATCCTGAGATTGAGGGTGGCGCCGAGCGACGGTTTCGTCCTCGCGAGGCGCGTGGCCCCTCCGCCGAGGAGGGACGTCTTTCGGATTTACTCCCGGCAGTGCTACCGGGAGTTACCCCGTGGCCCACGGGGGCGGCTCAGGGGAGGCTCCGTATGGGTTGGATCGTATTGGCCATCATCGTGCTGGTGGGCGTTTTCATGCTCACCCGGTACAATCACCTGGTGGCGCTCCGGGAGCGCTACCGTAACGCCTTCGCCCAGATCGACGTACAGCTCAAGCGGCGTTACGACCTCATCCCGAACCTGGTGGAGGTGGCGAAGGGGTACATGAAGCACGAAAGGGAGACCCTGGAGGCGGTGATCCAGGCCAGGAACCAGGCCAGCCAGGCGGAAAAGAAGGCGGCGGCGGATCCCGGGGACCCCGAAGCCATGAAGGGGCTGCTGGCTGCAGAGCAAACGCTGACGGGCACCATGGGGCGGTTCTTCGCCCTCTCCGAGTCCTATCCCGACCTGAAGGCCAACGAGAACATGGCGCAGCTCCAGGAGGAGTTGGCCTCTACGGAAAATCGGGTGGCCTTCGCCCGGCAGTCTTACAACGACTCGGTGATGCAGTACAACACCGCTCGGCAGACGATCCCCACCAACATCGTAGCCAATGCGTTCAACTTCGGCCCCGCCGAGCTCTTCGAGATCGAAGTTCAGGAAGAGAGGGAGGCTCCGAAGGTCTCCTTCGACTGAAGGATCCGGGTGGGGAGGCCACGGGGCCGGGATCGTCGGGGCTCCAGGGCTTCGGAACACCCCACCAACTCTCTGGTAGGAGCCGTACTGACCTCGAGTTGCACGGATCAGGGGGGCCGGAACCACGTCATGAAGATCGTCAGCGCCACCGGGGTCGGACTCGGTCTGATCCTGGTGTTCCTTTCGGGGGAAGCGGATTCCGCGACTCCGCTAGCCTCCCCCCACGACTTCGACACCTCGTCGGCCTACGCATCCCAGCCCGACGGGTCGGATCCCGGCGATGTATCCCGGGAGGAGCTCACACGGGTCGTGCAGCGCACCTGTGTCGCCTGTCACAACGACCAGATGCAGACGGGCAACCTCTCCCTGCAGAGCTTCGACGTCGCACAGGCTCCGGAGCATGCCGAGACGGCGGAGAAGATCATCAACAAGCTGCACCTCGGGATGATGCCGCCTCCGGGGATGCCCCGCCCCGGCGGCGACACCCTCGATCTTCTGGTGGCCACCCTGGAGTCCGACCTGGACGCCGCCTACGCCGCCTCTCCCGACCCCGGGCGGCGGACCTTTCAGAGGCTCAACCAGGCCGAATACGAGCGGGTGATCCGGGACCTTCTGGGCGTGGAGGTGAACGCCGGAGACTGGCTCCCCGACGACCAGATCAGCCAGCACTTCGACAACATCGCCGATGTCCAGGGGATCACCGCCACCCTCATGGACGGCTACCTGAACGCCGCCAGCGAGATCGCCCGGATGGTGGTGGGTCACCCGGGCGCGACGCGGACCGACCGGACCTACACCAATTCCCGTTACGTCTCCCAGCACCACTGGGAGCGGCTGGAGGGAGCTCCCTACGGAACTCGGGGCGGGATCTCGGTTCTCCACACCTTCCCCGTGGACGGGTACCACTCCTTCGATCTGGAATTCCTCTCCGGCTGGGGTGAGCGGTTCGAGGACATCGACATCTCGGTGAACGGAGAGCAGGTGGCTCTCCTCCCCTACGGAGGCCGGGTGGACTTCCAGGGCCGGCGGTCCTTCCCCATCCGGACGGACTCCGTCTTCATCGAGGCGGGGCAGCATCGGGTCACGGCGGCGTTCATCCGGAAGATGGACGGGCCCTACGAAGACCTGATTCAGCCCCATGAATGGTCCCTCACCGGCACCGAGGTGAGCTACGGCACCACCTCCCCGCCCCACATCCGGGAGATGACCATCAGTGGGCCGTTGAGCTCCACGGGAACGTCCCGACCCGCGGCCAGGGACCAGCTCATCACCTGTGAGCCCGAGGGCCCCGACGAGGAGCGGGTCTGTGCCGAGGAGATCCTCACCGACCTGGCCACCCGGGCCTACCGCCGCCCCCTCACCGAGCGGGACGAAGCCTCGCTGATGCGCTTCTACGAGGATGGGGCCCGGGAGGGAGGCTTCGAGGTCGGGATCCGCAACGCCCTGGAGGCCATCCTCGCCAGCCCCCACTTCATCTTCCGGTTCGAGAGGGAGCCGGCGGGGGTGGAGCCCGGGGAGCTCTACCGCATCGATGACGTGGAGTTGGCCTCCCGCCTCTCGTTTTTCCTCTGGGGGACCCTCCCGGACCAGGAGCTCCTGGAGGTGGCGGCGGAGGGCCGACTCTCTCAGCCGGAGATCCTGGAGGAGCAGGCCCGACGGATGCTGGCCGACCCCCGGTCCGAAGCTCTGGCCGGACGGTTCGCCGCCCAGTGGCTGCGACTTCAGGATCTGGACAGGGTCCGCCCGGACGCCTTCTGGTTCCCGGATTACGATGAGCAGTTGGCGGGGCTCATGCGTCGAGAAACGGAGCTCTTCTTCACCCATCTCCTCCGGGAGGACCGAAGCCTTCTGGAGTTCTACGGCGCCGGCTACACCTTCGCCAACGAGCGGCTGGCCAGGCACTACGGGATCCCCGGCGTGGTGGGCGACGAGTTTCGAAAGGTGGCATACCCCGAAGGGAGCGGTCGGAAAGGGATCTTCGGGCACGGGAGCATGCTCGTCCTCACCTCCCTGGGGAACCGGACGTCTCCGGTGCTCAGGGGGCTCTGGGTGATGGAGGTCCTCCTGGACTCCCCGCCGCCGCCCCCACCGCCGGTCCCGGACCTGGAGGAGACGGCGTCCACACGAGACGGCCAGGTCCTCACGACCCGGGAGCGGTTGGAGATCCACCGGGAGAACCCCACCTGTAACTCGTGTCACCAGTTCATCGACCCCATCGGGTTGGCTCTGGACAACTTTGACGTGACGGGGCAGTGGCGGATACGGGAGCGGTCGGCTCCCCTGGACACCCGGGGGGAGCTGTGGGACGGCACGCCCGTGGAGACCCCGGTGGAGTTGGCCTCCGCCCTTCTGGAGCGACCCACTCCGCTGGTTCGGACCTTCACCAAGAACCTGATGGCGTATGCATTGGGCCGGAGGGTGGACCACCAGGACGGCCCCATGATCCGGGAGATTGTGGCGCAGGCGGAGGAAGAGGATTACCGGCTTTCGGCCTTCGTGCTGGGAGTCATCCGGAGCGATCCCTTTCAGGTGAAACGGGCGGAGGTGTTGGCGGAGGATGCCTCGGAGTCCCGGTGACCATGCGGTTGATGGCTGACTCAAGGAGCGATGGACGATGAACTTCATTACGGGCAAGCACATTCCGCGCCGAAGCTTTCTTCGGGGCATGGGAGCCACCGTGGCTCTTCCCTTCCTGGACGCGATGGTCCCGGCGGGTCCCCTCTGGAAGCGGGTCATGGAACGGGATGTGGATCAGGCCCGCCTCGTGTGCATCGAGTTCGTGCACGGGTTGGCCGGGAACAACGAGTGGGGGGCCAAGCGGCACCTCTTCGCACCGCCCGAGGTGGGTTCGGACTTCGTTCTACCGGAGGAGAACGCCCTGAAGCCGCTGGAGGCCTGGCAGGACTACCTCACCATCGTGAGCAACACGGACTGCAGGATGGCGGAAGCGTACCGTCCGGAGGAGATCGGCGGGGATCACTTCCGGTCCAGCGCCGTCTTCCTGACCCAGGCTCATCCCCGGCAGACCCAGGGCTCCGACGTCTTCGTGGGGACCTCCCTGGATCAACTCCATGCCCGGCGCTTCGGCACGGATACCGCGCTTCCCTCCCTTCAGTTGTGCATCGAGAGCATGGATGCAGGGGGAGGGTGCGACTACAACTACTCGTGCGCCTACACCGACTCCATCAGTTGGGCCTCTCCCAACGAGCCCCTCCCCATGATCCGCAACCCCCGGGTGGCCTTCGACCTTCTCTTCGGATCGGGAGGAACCGCGGAGGAGCGGATGATCCGCCGACGGAGTCATCGGAGCATCCTGGACTGGGTCACTGAGGAGGTGGCCGAGATCCAGCGGGAGCTCAGCGTCTCCGACCGCCAGCGGATGGAGGGGTACCTGGAGAACGTCCGGGAGATCGAACGGCGGATCCAGCGGGTGGAGGAGTTCAACACCGGAGGGGAGGACCGGGAGTTGCCGGAAGCGCCTCCCGGGGTGCCCGACTCCTATGAGGAGCACATGCGGCTCATGTTCGACCTTCAGGTCCTCGCCTTCGAGACGGACATGACCCGGGTGACGGCGTTCAAGACCGGGCGGGACGCCTCCAATCGGAGCTATCCGGAGAGCGGCTCCGACCGGGCCTTCCATCCGGCCTCTCACCACGGCGACAACCCTGAGGCCATCCTGGAG
This sequence comes from Gemmatimonadota bacterium, assembly GCA_007127575.1. Classification (GTDB taxonomy): domain Bacteria; phylum Gemmatimonadota; class Gemmatimonadetes; order Longimicrobiales; family Gaopeijiaceae; genus SKZC01. The sequence goes on along the minus strand of SKZC01000376.1, from coordinate 2,822 downwards.
TTCAACACCATCAACCGGTATCACGTGAACATGCTCCCCTACTTCCTGGAGCGGCTCAAGGGGGTCCAGGAGGGGGACAAGGACCTGCTGGAGAAGACCGCCATCATCTACGGCTCCCCCATGGCCGACGGGAACCTGCACAACCACCGGCGCTGCCCTCTCATCCTTCTGGGCAAGGGGAACGGCGCTCTGGAGGGGAACCTCCACGTGAAGGCCCCCGAGGGAACCCCCATGGCCAACGCGTTCGTGCGGCTCTTCCAGGACCTGGGCCACGACATGTCGAGCTTCGGGGATAGCACAGGAGCGCTTCCCCTCACCGCCGCCGGGGTGACCCCTTTCCGGCCCACGGCCACGGAGGAGGGTGCATGAGGGCACCCGTAGCCCTCCACTCCATGGCCCTCTGGGCCCTTCTGCCCGTCCTTTCGGTGGGCGGGCCGGATCCGGAGGCGGCCGTCCTGGAGGCGGCTCGCCAGGGAGATCTGTCCTCCTTGCAAGCGCTGGTGGATGAGGGTGTGGACGTGAACGTGGCCCATGGGGATGGGATGACACCCCTCCACTACGCCTCGGAGCGCCGGGACGTGGAGATGGCCCGCTTCCTGGTCACCGCCGGAGCCGATGTGGGGGCCCGGACCCGGATCGGGGAGTACCGTCCCCTCCATCTGGCCGGGCGGGGCGGGAGCGGTGAGATCGTCGGACTCCTCCTGGAAGCCGGGGCGGACCCCAACGCCGCCACCACCAACACCGGCGTCCTCCCCATCCACCTGGCCGCCGGCGCCGGCGCGCCGGATGCGTTGACCTTCTTGGTGGAGCACGGGGCGGACCCCGATGCCCGGGAAGGATCCTGGGGTCAGACGCCCCTGGTGTTCGCCGCCTCCGCAAACCGACCCGAGGCCATCGAGGCCCTCCTGGCGTTGGGCGCCGACCCGTCCATGACCACCCAAGTGGTGGACGTGCCCCGCCGTGCGGCGTCGGATCAACGGGCCGAAGAGCATCTGAACGAGCTGTTGGAGGAGTTCCGGAAGGAGGAGAAGGGCGATCCGGACACGTGGGAGCCCACTCCGGCACAGGTGAGGGAGGCCATCCTGGCTTCCCGGGAGGTGCAGCGGGAGACGGACCGGGAAGAGGTGTCGGATTACGAGGAGGAGGAGGAAGAGGACCGGGTGGCCCGCTACCCGGACCTGGTCTCCGCCTGGGGAGGGCTGACCCCCCTTCTCCACGCCTCACGCCAGGGACACCACGCTGCGGTGGCTGCTCTCCTGGACGGCGGTGCCGACATCGACCAGCCCAGCTCCGGGGACGGGACCACCCCTCTCCTCATGGCCACGCTCAACGGCCACTTCGACCTGGCTGCAGAGCTTCTCCGACGGGGAGCGAACCCGAACCTGGCCAGCGAGGCGGGGGCCACCCCCCTCTATGTGGCCATTGAGCGGGAGTGGGCGCCCCGAGCCGCCTACGCCCACCCCCTGAACCACTACCGGCAGGAGGTGGGGTATCTGGAGCTCATGGAGCGGCTCCTGGAGGCCGGTGCGGACCCCAACGTTCGCCTGGAGAAGCACCTCTGGTACATGCAGTACACCTTCGACGTGCTCCGCATCAACACCACGGGGGCCACCCCTTTCTGGCGGGCCGCCTTCGCCACCGACGTGGACGCCATGCGGCTTCTGGTAGAGCACGGCGCCGACCCGCACGTGCCTACCCAGCGGGTTCCGGAACGCCGGCGCGGGGGGTATGAGGGCGATGACCAAGCGGATCCTTCAGGGGTTCCTCCGGTCCCCGTCGGCGGTCCCGCCGTCTATCCCATCCACGCCGCATCGGGGGTGGGGTACGGGGAAGGGTTCGCCGCCAACGCCCACCGCCACGTGCCCGACGGGTGGCTCCCGGCCATCCGGTACCTGGTAGAGGAATTGGGCGCCGACGTAAACGCCCGGGACCTGAACGCCTACACCCCTCTACATCATGCCGCCTCTCGCGGGGACAACGAGGTGGTGCGTTATTTAGTGGAGCAGGGCGCCGACGTAACGGTGGTGAGCCGGGCGGGCCAAACGACTGCGGACATGGCCAACGGACCCTATCAGAGGATCTCTCCCTTCTCCAGGACGGTCTCCCTCCTGGAAGAGCTGGGAGCCCTGAACAACGACAACTGCGTCTCATGCTGAGGGGGGCCGGTGCCCATCTTCGAATACGCCTGCAAAGAGTGCGGGACCGAGTTCGAGACCTTGGTCCTGCCGGGAAAGGAGCCGCCCGGCGCCTGCCCAAGCTGTAACGCGCCCGAGGTGGAGCGCCTCTTTTCCCTTCCCGCCGTCCAGACCGACGAGACCCGGGCCAAATCCGTGGCGTCGGCCCAGCGGCGCAAGAAGAAGCTGGGCGAGGAGCGGGTGCAGGAGCAGCGAAAGTACGAGGAGGCCCACGAGGGCCACTGAAGGCCGAGACCAGGGTTGCCCTCCTCGTCCCGGCCCCCACGGCCGCCGGACCGGCAGCCCGCCTCCCCTCGCCACACCCGCAGGTTGATCTTGTCCCCGGGGGCCTCAACCCCCATCTTCGGTCGCTTCTCCGCCGGGGGTGCGGGCATACGCTGACGAGCTACCTGCTCCGACGTCTCATCCCACCTCCGGAGACTCGGGACTCGAAGCCGGGGGGTGCGGCTTGCTCACATCAGGCCTCGTGGACGGATCCGTCGTCGTCCTCTACCTCGTGGGAATGGTGGCCATCGGCTACTGGGGCTACCGGAAGTCAGAGACCCTGGAGGAGTACCTGGTGGCGGGCCGGAACATCCCCATCTGGATGTACGTCCCGGTCATGTCTGCGGTCATCCTGGGCGGAGC
>SKZC01000393.1 GCA_007127575.1 Gemmatimonadota bacterium | reverse complement strand
TCCCATTCCAGGGCTCCTTTCTTCCACTCGTAGGCCAGTCCCACCACCAGCACCGCCACGAAGATAGAGACGGCGATGAATCCCTCCCAGCCCAGGGTCCGCATCTCTACCGCCCACGGAATCAGGAAGATGGCCTCCAAGTCAAAGATGATAAAGCTGATGGCCACCATGTAGAATTTTACCGAGAACCGGGCCCGGGTGTCCCCGAGTGGGATCATCCCCGACTCGTAGGGCATGTCCTTCTGCGGGGTCGGTCGCCGAGGGTTGAGGATGTGGGTCGCCACGATCATCCCCACGGCATTCATGACGGAGACCCCGAAGAGGATCAGGACCGGAATGTAGGTTTCGGACATGGCCTCAGCCGAGAGCTTGTGAAATCGTTCACGTACTCGAGCCCGAAATGTACCCGGCGCTCGGAGGAGGTGTCAACCCGGATTTCGACGCCTCCTCTTCTTCGAAAAGCGCCCGTTTGCGGACCCCGGACCGCCCCCCTATACTGCCGACGCATAACCCCGAATCCGGGCCGCGTTCCGGTCCATCCCGCAAGGGCTCTCATCCCCTTCCTGAGGACTATGAATGACCATAAAGAGCGACCGTTGGATCCATCGTATGGCCCAGGAAGAAGGGATGATCGAGCCGTTCGAGCCAGCTCAGGTCCGCGATGGCACCATCTCGTACGGCCTCTCCTCCTACGGGTACGACATCCGAGTCGCCCCAGAGTTCAAGGTCTTCACCAACGTTCATAACGTCATCGTAGACCCGAAGAGCTTCGACGAGCGCTCCTTCGTGGATGTGAACGAGGCGGAATGCGTCATCCCCCCCAACTCCTTCGCCCTGGCCCGCACGGAGGAATACTTCCGCATGCCCCGAAACGTGCTGGCCATCTGCGTGGGAAAGAGCACCTACGCCCGATGCGGGATCGTGGTGAACGTAACCCCCTTGGAGCCCTCCTGGCACGGGTACCTCACCCTGGAGATCTCCAACACGACTCCGCTCCCCGCCAAAATCTACGGAGGGGAAGGGATCGCCCAGCTCCTTTTCTTCCAGGGAGACGAGCCGCCCAGAACCGCCTACGCCGATCGGGAGGGAAAGTACCAGAACCAGAAGGGCGTCACCCTGCCCCGGCTCTGACCCGGATGAGCCGTGGCATCGGTGGAGGACGTTGAGCTTGCAGTCCCGATGGGACACTAGAGCTCAGTCGTCCTCGAACACCTCCACCAAGGTGACGCGGAAGACGAGTGTGGCATCCCCGGGGATCTGTCCCGGGAGTCCCCGGGGACCGTAGGCCAGGTTCGGAGGCACCACCAGGAGCCGTTCGCCCCCTTCCCGCATGCCGGGTATCCCCTCCTCCCACCCCAGGATCACCTGCCCGGTCCCGAGGCGAAACTGGAACGCAGTCTCCCGGCTCTGGTCAATGAGTGCCCCCGTGGAAAGCCACGCCCGGTACTCCACCGCCACCGCGTCCCCGGTGGCTGCCACCTCTCCCTCCCCTTCTTCCAGATCCTGGTAGTAGAGCCCGGAGTCCATCCGCGTCATGGCGTCCAGATCCACGCCCAGGTCTTCGTGGAACTCCACGTCCCTGGGGTCGGTGGGGGTGGATTCGCTGCAGGCCACCATCGCCATGAGTAGAGCCGCCGCTCCCATCAGAACCAGACGTGGTCGTCGCGCCATTTCATCCCTCGATGAGCGTGTGTGGTGGAAATACTTGATACGCCGGACGCTCCACACCGTTCAACCGGAGATTCGAAACGAGCTGCCCCCACCGCCCTTCGCCGGGTTCCGTACCCGGTCCGGGACAGCTCAAGCTCAGGGGGAGCGGCTCACTCTTTGGCCTCGTTCGCCGGGCGGGAGGAGAGCGTGGCCCGAAAGAGGTCCCGGTTCAACTGGGCGATGTAGTCCACACTGATCCCCTTGGGACAGGCCACCTCGCAGGCCCCATGGTTCGTGCAGTTGCCGAACCCTTCCTCGTCGTGCGTTTCCACCATACTCAGGACACGGTCGTAGCGCTCCGGCGCTCCCTGGGGCATGAGAGCCAGGTGAGCCACCTTGGCTGCTGTGAAGAGCATGGCCGAAGCGTTGGGACAGGCGGCTACGCATGCGCCGCATCCGATACAGACGGCGGCATCCATGGCCTCGTCCGCCGCTTGCTTCTCCACGGGAATGGTGTGGGCGTCCGGAGCACTCCCGGTGCGCACTGAGACGTATCCACCGGACTCGATGATCCGGTCGAACGGATCCCGCGAAACCACTAGGTCCCGGATCACCGGGAACGCCTGGGCTCGCCACGGCTCGATCCAGATCTCATCGCCGTCGGAAAAACTCCGCATGTGGAGCTGACAGGCAGTGGTCATGGTCTTCGGACCATGCGGGACGCCGTTGATCATCATCCCGCAGGAACCGCAGATCCCTTCGCGGCAATCGTGGTCGAAGGCGATGGGCTCCTTCCCATCCTCAGTGAGCCGCTCGTTCACCAGGTCCAGCATGTCCAGAAAGGACATGCTCTCCGATATGTCGTTCGCTTCGTAGGTCTCGAAGCGACCCGGGTCCCGGGCGTCCGACTGCCTCCAGACGTGAAGGGTGAGCCTCATCTTACTTGTAGCTCCTCTGGGAGAGGGGTACGTGTTCGAAATCGAGCTCCTCACGGTGTTCCCGCGGTGCCTCGTCCCCGCCCCGGTGTTCCCAGACCGAAACGTGGGTGAACTCTTCGTCGTTCCGCTTCGCCTCCCCTTCCTCGGTGGTATGCTCGCGGCGGTAATGGGCTCCGCAGGACTCGTCCCGCTGAAGTGCGTCGTGGCACATGAGCTCCGCGAACTCCAGGAAGTCGGCCACACGGCCCGCCTTTTCCAGCGACTGATTGAAGCTCTCCCCACTCCCGGGAACCCGCACCTCTCGCCAGAACTCCTCCCGGAGCTTCGGGATGCGCTCCAACGCGTCCTTTAGCCCCTCCTCCGTCCGCTCCATTCCGCATAGGTCCCACATGAGCCGACCCAGCTCCATGTGAAACGAGTCCACGGTGCGACTCCCCCTGGCCGATAGGAGGCGGTCCGTTCGGTCCCGAACCTCCTTTTCCACGTCCTTGAAGGCGGCAGCCGCATCGCCGTTTCCATCGGGAAGCTGGCTCAGGTAGTCCCCGATGGTAAGGGGGATGACGAAGTATCCGTCGGCCAACCCCTGCATGAGGGCACTGGCCCCGAGCCGGTTGGCCCCGTGGTCGGAGAAGTTGGCTTCACCGATGACGAACAGCCCCGGAACCGTGCTCATCAGATTGTAGTCTACCCAGAGCCCCCCCATGGTGTAGTGCGGCGCGGGGTAGATCCGCATGGGGACCTCGTAGGGGTCGTCGCCGGTGATCTTCTCATACATGGCGAAGAGATTGCCGTACCGCTCGGAGACGGCCTCCTTCCCCATCCTTCGAATCGCGTCCCTGAAGTCCAAATACACCCCGTTCTCCATGGGACCGATCCCGTGGCCGGCGTCCACCATCTCTTTCGCCCGCCGGGAAGCGATGTCCCGGGGCGTGAGGTTCCCGAAGCTGGGGTAGAGCCGCTCCAGGTAGTAGTCCCGTTCGTCATCCGGGATCTGGTGGGCAGGACGCTTGTCCCCCTTCGCCTTGGGGACCCAGATCCGGCCATCGTTCCGCAACGACTCACTCATCAGGGTGAGCTTGGACTGGTACTCCCCACTCTGGGGAATGCAGGTAGGGTGGATCTGGGTGAAGCAGGGATTCGCGAACCCCGCCCCTCGCTTGTGCGCCCTCCAGGTGGCCGTGACGTTGCAGAGCTTCGCGTTGGTAGAGAGGAAGAAGACGTTGGAGTAGCCGCCTGTCGCCAGGACCACGGCGTCGGCACTGTGGGATTCCACCTTCCCGGTGAGCAGGTCCCGGGTGACGATCCCCCTGGCCCGTCCGTCCGCCACCACCACATCGAGCATCTCCTGACGGGTATGCATCTCCACCGCCCCCGCGTGGATCTGCCTCTGTAGCGCCTGGTACGCACCGAGCAGAAGCTGTTGTCCCGTCTGCCCGCGGGCGTAGAAGGTCCGGGAAACCTGCGCCCCTCCGAAGGACCGGTTTGCCAGGAGTCCCCCATACTCCCGGGCGAAGGGCACGCCCTGAGCTACCGCCTGATCGATGATGTTCAACGAGAGCTGCGCCAACCGGTATACGTTGGCCTCCCGCGACCGGAAATCCCCTCCCTTCACGGTATCGTGAAAGAGGCGGAAGACGGAGTCGCCGTCACCCTGATAGTTCTTAGCGGCGTTGATCCCGCCCTGGGCGGCGATGGAATGGGCCCGCCTGGGGGAATCGTGAAAGGTGAAGGCCCGGACCCGGTATCCCAGCTCTCCCATGGTGGCTGCCGCCGCCGCGCCGGCCAGTCCCGTTCCCACCACGATGACGTCGAATTTCCGCTTGTTCGCCGGGTTCACCAGCTTCATCTCGAAGCGGTGCCGATCCCACTTCTGTTCGATGGGTCCGGCCGGAATCCTGGCGTTCAGTTCCACGTGCAGATGACCTCCTGGGAAAGCGCTCTTGCGCCCACCCTCAGGAAAGGAGTCCGAGGAGCACCGCCATGGGCGGGATGATGAACCCGATGAAGATGCCGGTGGCGAAGACCCCGGCCACCGGGCGCCTCATGCGGTCGTACTTGGGATGAGTCGCCCCCACACTTTGCGTCATGCTCCAGATCCCGTGATAGAGGTGGAGGCAGAGAGCGACCTGGGCCACCAGATAGAACCCCACCACGAGGGGGCTCTGGAAGCCGATGATGAAGTTGGCGTAGACATCCCCGTATACGAAGTCCGGGTGAGCCTGTCCGGTGGTCATGTGCAGGATGTGATAGACCACAAAGAGGAAGATCAGGACACCGCCCCACCTCATGGTACGGGACGCGTAGCTGAAGGAGAGGTTCGTCTCCTTCCGGTACTTCCGGGCCCGGGCCCCACGGCTGCGCTGCCAAAGCTGCACCGCCGCCAGAATGTGGAGGCCCACCGCCCCCAGGAGTACCAGGCGGGCCAGCCAGAGAAAGCCGTACTCGGGAAGGAACGGGTAGCCGAAGGTCCGGATTCCCTCGGCGTATGCGTTGAACGCGTCGGGACCCTCGAAGACCTTCAGGTTCCCGAGCATGTGCCCGATGATGAAGAGGAAGAGCAGAAGCCCCGAAAGGGCCATCAGGATCTTCTTCCCCACAGTGGACCGGTAGAGCGTAGCGACTCGGCGCATCCTCGCCTCATCCCCTCCTGAAGGCTTCGACCGCGAACCTCAGCCTTCGAGGCTCGCCAAGGTGGAAATGGTGGTCCGGACGTGCTCCGCACTCTTCTTGAGCGCCTGCCGCTCGTCCTGCGTGAGCTCCACCTCCAGGATCTCCTGAAGCCCGCCCTCACCCAACTTGCAGGGGACTCCCAGGTACAGATCTTCCTCCCCGTACTCGCCCTCCAGATAGGCTGCGCAGGGAAGAATCCGCCGCTTGTTCCTGGCGATGGCCTCCACCATTTGCACCGACGCCGAAGAGGGAGCGTAGTACGCGCTGCCCGTCTTCAGGTAGCCCACGATCTCCGCCCCGCCCTTTCGGGTCCGATCTACCAGGGCGTCGATCCGGTCTCGTGGCAGGAGCTGAGAGAGGGGGATGCCGCTTACCGTGGTATAACTGGCCAGAGGCACCATCGTGTCCCCATGACCGCCCAGAACCAGGGCCTGAACGTCCTCGACGCTCACATCCAGTTCCAGGGCAATGAAGGAACGGTACCGTGCCGTATCCAGCACGCCGGCCATCCCCACCACCCGCTCCCGGGGGAAGCCCGTGGCCTCCTTGGCCACATAGCTCATCACATCCAGCGGGTTGGATACCATGACCACGATGGAGTCCGGCGCCACCCGGCGGATCTCCGAACCGACGGAGCGGACGATCCCGGCATTGGTCTTAAGCAGGTCGTCCCGACTCATCCCCGGCTTACGCGCCAGCCCAGCGGTGACCACAAAGAGGTCCGATCCCTCGGCCAGGTCGTAGCTCGTCCCTCCAACCACCCGGGTGTCGAAACCCTCGACAGGAGCGCTTTCCCACTGGTCCAGCGCCTTCCCCTCCGGGATCCCTTCCTGGATGTCCAGGAGCACGACCTCCTGGGCCAGCTCCCGTTCGGCGAGTCGCTGGGCACACGTGGCCCCGACATTTCCCGCCCCTACCACCGTGATTTTTCTCATTCCCCTCGCCTGTTCGTTTCCGGGCACAACGGATCCCGATGTCGGGGGTGGAACCCCGCCGTACACCGGGCTCGGGTGCAGCTCCCCGGCTCCCTCCTACCGGGCGAGCCCGGCGAGAAGCTACCCGAGCCCGGCGGACCTGTCAACGCGGTCGCCGGTCGGGGGCCGGACACCCTCCACCCATCCTTCGTCGCCCTCCACATATCGCTCCTTCTTCCAGATGGGGAGGCGCTTCTTGATCTCCTCGATGATGAAGCGAGAGGCCTGGTAGGCCTGAGCTCTGTGGGGGCTGGAAACGGCGATGGCCACGCTCACATCGCCGATCTCCAGCTCGCCGATGCGGTGCACCACGGCGATCCGGTCCGTCCCCAGTTCCCCGGCCGCCTCCTCGGCGATGGTGGCCAGGGTGTTTCGAGCCATTTCGGGATAGGCATCGTAGTGGAGTCCTTCCACGGACCGCCCCTCGTTGTGATCCCGGACGATGCCGAGAAAGAGGAGGGCCGCCCCGTCCTCCGACGCACCCACCCGTTCCAGGACCTCCTCCGGCCGAATGGGTTCGTCGGTGATGGAGCTCCAGGGCATGCTTAGCCTCCAGCTACTGGCGGAAGTAAGGCCAGCTCGTCCCCGTCCGCCAAAACCGTGTCGGATGCGACGTACTCGCGGTTCCGAGCGGCGGCAGCGTCTGCAGGAAGTCGGTCGAAGGGGGCGCCGCGGCTCCGAAGTTCCTGAAGCACCCCGTGGACGGTGGTTCCGTCCGGAACTCGCACCTCCACCTGGGAAGCGCCGGCGATTTCCCGATACGAAGCGAAGAGAAGGACTCGAACGCGCACCATGGTCCGGGCCGGAAGAGTGGAGATCCAGGGAGGTGAGTGCCCCTTGGGAGGGTAGATGAAGGGGACGGTCCCCGTCAACGGTGCGGGAGCACGCCGATGGGTGACGGTACCCGAGGGGGCGGGGCTTACCGGGCCTTCCGGGGCTCCACGTCCTCCACCTTCGCCCGAAGCTGCTTGGACGGCTTGAAGACGGGTACGGACCGGGCCGGCACCCGCACGGACTCCCCGGTGCGAGGATTCCGGGCCATTCGCGACTTGCGCTTTCGGACCTTGAAAGTGCCGAAGCCACGAATCTCGATGTTCTCCCCTTCGGCCAGGGCTCCCTTCACCGCATTCAGAAATCCGTCCACCACCAGAGCACAGTCCTTCTTCGTGACGCCAGGTCCGATAGCATCGGCCACCTGTTCCACGAGATCCGCTTTCGTCATCCGTCTCGCCTCCAGCCGAAGGTGCCGACCGACCGTCGCCACCGCGTTCGAGCACTCCCCCTCGAAGGGGAACCCACACCCGTCCTCGGGCATGGGGGCGGCAACGGTAACCCGATGCTCCTCAGGGCGTCAAGCGGAACGAACGCCCTGATGGACCCTGTCCCGGAACTCAAGCGACCCGGCTCGAGAGCAGTTCCATGAACTGGCGAAAGAGGTAGCGGCTATCGTGGGGGCCGGGAGCCGCCTCGGGGTGATACTGCACCGCGAATACGGGCAGAGAGCGGTGGGCCAGCCCCTCCACGGTCCCATCGTAGAGATTCCGATGGGTGACCCGGAGATCGGGAGCATTGTGAACCGTTCCCGGATCTCCTTCCCGGACGGCGAATCCGTGGTTCTGAGCGGTGATCTCCACCGTATCCCGGTCCAGGTTCTTCACCGGGTGATTTCCTCCGTGATGACCGAAGGGAAGCTTGTACGTCTTCCCTCCGAAGGCACGCCCGATGAGCTGATGGCCGAGACAGATCCCGAAGAGCGGCACCTTGGCCTCCGCCAGCTCCCGCAGGACCTCCACGGCGCCATCCACCGCAGCCGGGTCCCCGGGTCCGTTGGAGATGAACACCCCGTCGAACTCCCCTTCACTCAGGAGGTCGGGAGCGAGGGCCTTAGGGGGAAGGACGGTGACCCGGCACCCCTCTTCCGCCAACAGCCGGGGAGAGTGCGCCTTCACTCCGAAGTCGAAGGCCAGAACGTGGAACCGCTCCTCCCCGGCCGGTGGCACGGTGTAGCGCTCCCCTCTCCCCGCCCCATGGGCCAGGTCCAATCCCTCCATAGGCGGGTGCTCCCGAACCCGGCGCAGGACCTCTTCCTCCTCCTCATCCCACGGAGCCACCGCAGCGCGCATGGCGCCCTGGGACCGGATGTGCCGGGTCAGGGCACGGGTATCCACCTCCGTGATCCCCACGATCCCGTGCCGCTCCAGGTACTCCTCAAGCGATCCCGATGCCCGCCAGGAGGAGGGCTTGCGCGCCACCTCCCGGACGACGAAACCGGAAGCCCTCGGCGCCGGCGACTCCTCGTCTTCCGGGCTCACCCCGTAGTTGCCGATAAGGGGATAGGTCATCACCACGATCTGGCCCGTATACGACGGATCCGTGAGGATCTCCTGGTACCCGGTCATGGAGGTGTTGAAGACCACCTCCCCCAGGGAGAGCTCTGGCGAGCCGAAGCTGAGTCCGTCGAAGCGTCGACCATCCTCCAGGAGGAGGTAGGCGGGTGGACGCTGAGAAGTCGCGTGCAAAGGAACCTCGAGATCTAGAGGATCGGTCTCCGGACCGGACGGGCCGTGACCCACATCGGAGGAATCGGGGGCCAGCAGTCACGGCCCCCATCATCACGGGCCACCGTGCCGAATGATAGGCGTAGCCCGTTCCGGGTCAAGATGACGAGTTTCCCCAGGTTTCCCTCCTCCCTACTTTGGGATGGCAACTCCAGAGTCGGTGTATCGGGCAGGCCTTCACGGTGTGCCCGGAACCCGTTTTACAGCTCGGATCCGACCTCCAGACCATCCTCCAAGAGCTCCCCCTCATGTCCCAACGGCCACAGGTGCGCATCTACGCCGACGAATCCTGTCTCGGCAATCAGTTCCAGAACCGTGCGAACCCTGGAGGTGCCGGGGGTGTCATGGAGTACTGGAACGGGAGGGAGTGGCGCCGGAAAGACTTCTGGCTGTCCGATCCCGACACCACGAACAATCGGATGGCCCTCCTCAGCGCCATCCACGGACTCCGCTCTCTCCGCGGACCGTCCCGGATCCGCTTCATTTCGGACAGCCAGTACCTGGTCAAGGGAATCACGGAATGGCTCCCCCGATGGAAGGCAAATGGCTGGAAGCGAAAAGGGGGACGGATCGAGAACCTGGGGCTCTGGAAGGAACTGGACCGAGAGGCGGAGCGGCACGAGGTGGAGTGGGAGTGGGTTCGAGGTCATGCCGGCCATCCCCAGAACGAGTACGCCCACCACCTGGCCGTGAAGGCGGCCAAGGAGCAGCGTCCTCTCCAGCCGCCGGTGGAGTCGGGGTTTGAGGAGTGGCTGGAGCGGGAGCGGGAGCAACACCAGCGCTACATGGACTTTTTCGAGTTTCAGCCCCCCGACGACGAAGGGGGATGAG
>SKZC01000230.1 GCA_007127575.1 Gemmatimonadota bacterium | reverse complement strand
TCGGCGGGATACGGACAGGGAATCCTTCTGGTGGAAGGGGACATCCGACTCCAGGGCGCCTTCGAGTTCAACGGGATCATCATCGCCCAGGGGACCGCCGAGACCTATGGAGGGGGTCCCCGGGTGAACGGGGGCGTCATGGCTGCCAACGCCACTCTGGAGAACGACAACACCTTCGGCGGATCCTCCCAGATCCAGTACTCCTCCTGTGCCGTGCAGCGCACCCTGTTGCACGCAAACAACATCATTCGCGTCCGCCCCATAGCGGAACGCAACTGGGTGGACCTTTCGGCCATCACTTTCTGAGGCCATCTTTCCCCCGCAAGCCTCCCGAAAGTCCCTGGAATTGCTTGACAGGGCAAAAGGACGGGTGGTAACCTGAGGGCCGGGACCGGGAAAAATTTGTTTCCTCCCTCTGGCGCGGGGGTGGTACCATGGGCCTTTTTGGCCGAAAACGGACATCCTTGGGCCTCGACATCGGCAGCGGATTCGTGAAGATCGTCGAGATGGACCACTCCGGCGATCAACCGGAAGTGGCGCGGGTGGCCATCCGTCCCCTTCTCCCCGACGCCATCGTGGAGGGCGAGGTCATGGATCCCGGGCTGGTGGCGGACACCATCAGGGGGCTCTTCGAGGAGATGGGCTCCCCTGGAGGTACGCTAATCACGGCGGTAGGCGGCCACGACGTGATCATCAAGAAGATCGAGATGGACCGGATGAAGGAATCCGATGCCCGGGACGTCATCCGATGGGAGGCGGAACAGCACGTTCCCTTCGACATCAAGAGCGTGGAGCTGGACTTTCAGATTCTGGATCCTGAGGGAGAGGGGCTCCAGATGCAGGTTCTCCTGGTGGCCGCCAAGCGGGAGCTGGTGGACAACAAGGTGAGCCTTCTGGGGGAAGCGGGGGTGTCGCCCTCCATCATCGATGTGGACGCCTTCGCCCTTCACAACGCCTTCAGCCACAATTACCCCGAGGGGATGGAGGGAGTCGTGGCCCTGGTGAACGTAGGCCATGAGGTGACGAACGTGAACATCCTGGAGGATGGGATTCCCATCCTCACACGGGACATCCCCTTTGGCTCCCGGAGGCTTAGGGAGGACCTGCAGCGGGAGCGAGGGCTCACTTCGGAGCAGGCCGAAGAGGTGGTGCAGGGACAGGAGCCCATCGACGACCTGGAGCGGTTCGTGGAGGCCAGCGCCGACGAAGTAGCCGTGGGTGTGGAACGCGCCGCCGCCTTCCTCATGACCCAACAGGCGGATGCCGGCCTGGGTCGGATCTTCCTGAGTGGAGGTGGAGCCCGGATCCCCGGTATGGCAGAGGCTCTGGCCCGGAGGATGAACGTGGAGACGGAGATGATGAACCCGTTCGAGCGGGTTCCGCTGCGTCCCGACGCCGCCGGGGACCTGCCTGTGGAAGAGTCCGCCGCCATGTTGGCGCTTCCTCTGGGCCTGGCCCTGCGGCACGCGTGAACCGGGAAGGGACGGATCCTTGATCGAAGTCAACCTCCTTCCGGAAGGCAAGAAACGGAGCCCCCGTCGAGCGGGGCCCCGGTTCTCCCTCTCCCTTCCCGAGTTCAAGGGGCTTCCCAGCGATCGCTGGGTCCTGGGGGCCTGGGCGGCTGGGATCGTCGCCGTCCTGGCCATGGGGTTCCTCTTTTTCCAGGTCTCCGGAGTGGCGGAGGAGCTGGAGGTGCAGGTTCAGGATGCGGTCCAGGACTCGGCCCGCTATGCCGACCTCATCGAGGGGGCCGAGGCGCTTCGGGCCCGAAGCGATTCCATCGCCGAGAGGGTGGAGGTGATCCAGGAGATCGATGGGTTCCGGTACGTGTGGCCTCACCTTCTGGACGAGGTGGCCCGGGCGTTGCCGGACTTCACCTGGCTCATCCGCTTCATGCAGATCTCTCCGCCGCCGGAGCTCACCTTCCGCGTGGAAGGTCGAGCGGGCACCTACTTCGCCCTCACCACCTTCATGGAAAACCTGGAGGCTTCCCCGTTCATCCGGAACGTGCGCCTCCTGAGCTCCGACCAGGTGACGGTCTCCGGCACGGGGGGCGACCGGTCCGTCTACGAGTTCACCCTGGAGGGGTTCCGGGACGATCCCCCGCCCGAGTTGTTGGAGACCGTTCCACTCTTTGGATCCGGGGCCGTTCAACCCGGCGGGGACGAGCTCCCCGGGGAGGTCCGGTGAAGAAGGGGGTCCTCTCATGGCGTTGATCCCGTCGGATCCGACGCAGCGGAACGCCCTCCTCATCATCCTGGGGTGTCTTGCTGCGGTCTACCTCTTCTACGACTTCTGGTATCGGCCCCAGGTGGAAGAGATCGAAACCCTGGAGGTCCGCCTTCAGAACCTGGAGGATCAGAACCGGACGGCCCAGGTGGTGGCGGCTCGGGGAGGAGAGGAGCTGGAGGAACGTCTGGCCCTCTACGAGCGGCAGATCGAGCGGTTGGAGGAGCTCATTCCTCGCTCGGAAGAGGTGCCCGCCCTCCTGAACTCCATGGCCCAGGAAGCCCGGCGCACCGGAGTGGAGCTGGGCTCCATGCGGCCGGAGCCAGCCCAGCAGGGCCCGTTCTACACCATGCAGAGCTATGAGCTGGGGGTCATCGGCGACTACCACAACGTGGGCCAGTTTCTCACGTCCATCGCATCCCTCCCCCGGATCATCACCCCCGTGGACCTGGAGCTGGACCCCTACACCGGGACGACGCCCATCGAAGGCGCCCAGGCACCGGTCCAGGCCCGGTTCCGCATCGAGACGTACGTGATCCCCAACGGACCGGTGGATCCCGATCTGGAGGTGGACGAGGAGGACGGCGGTGGTTGAGCTCGCCCGGTCCCTCGTCCCCGTCGCGTTGGGAGCGCTCCTCCTCCTCCCCATCACGGGCTCGGCCCAGGACCCACCGGAGGAGTCACCTTCGGACACCGTGCCCCTGGTCTTCGAGCGGGAGATCTTCCACTATCCCGAATTCGAGCGGAGAAATCCCTTCCAGCCCCTCACCGGGGATCTCGACGGGCCCCGCTTCGAAGAGCTTCGGCTCCTGGGCATCATCGCCTCCTCCGATCCCAGCCGGAGTGTGGCCCTTCTGGGCCTCACCGGAGGGGATGGAAGCCAGGCGTACCGGGTCCGCACGGGAGAGGTCGTGGGGAACGTGCGGGTCATGGAGATTCAACCGAGCCGGATCATGGTGGAAGTGGAGGAGTTCGGTGTCAGAGAGCAGCGCATCATGGAGCTGAGGCGCGCGACGGACCCGGCACCGCAGCAGCTCTTCCGGCCCCGGGAGCCCGTGGAGCCCCCCGTGGACACTTTGGAGGCGGCTCCCGGTGACCCGGAGCCTCCGGAGCCCCCGGAGCCGGATACCCCCCCCGACGGAGATCCTCCGCCCGGGGGCGCAGACCCGACCCAAGGAGGTCTCTCATGAGCTGGACCGTGGCCGCATGGACCGCCGCCGCTCTTCTCGCATCGCCCGGCGCCGATAACGGCCCAGTGACGGATGTGAGCGTCCTCCCCTCCGGGGACCGGACCGAGGTGGTCATCGCCGTGGACGGAGCCGTGGACACCCGGGACTTCACCATGGACGGGCCCACCCGTCTGGTGGTGGATCTCATGGGTGCCCGGCTCGAGCTTCCCCGTTCCAGCTTCCAGGGTGTGGACCGGGGCGGGATCCGATCCGTCCAGGCCAGCCAGTACTCGGAGGACGTGGTCCGAGTGGTTCTGGAGCTGGACCAACTCGTGGGATACATGGTCCTGGCCGATGACGGCTTCGTCCGGGTCTCCCTGGAAAACCCCGGGTCCCAGTTCGACCCCTGGTCCAGCGGGGACCAGGTCCATGAGGACGTGGCGGCCGGACGCCCGGTGGAGGAGCCGTCGGCCGTGTCCCCCGCCTCGGTGGAGGTGGCACCGGCGGTGCCCGAAGTGACGGGCCCCGAGATCCGGCGTCCCGGATCCGGCACCGCCGGTGGACGGGGGATGTTCCAGCCCCAGCCCCAGAGCGAGCCCATCACCGTCTCCTTTTCGGGCACGCCCATCCGGGAAGTGCTCTTCACCTTCGCCGAGTTCTCCGAGCGCTCCATCGTCCCGGGAGCGGACATCACCGGCGAAGTGAACGCCGACATCCGGAACCAGCCCTGGGACCTGGCCCTCCAGGCGATCTTGGACTCGCACGGATTGGCGGCTCAGGAAGCGGCCTCCGGGATCATCCGGGTGGACCGCATCGACAACCTTCGGGATCGGGAGGAGTTCGAGGCTCTCCTCACCCGGACCTTCCGAATCGGGTTCAGCTCCGCCTCGGAGCTGGAACAGTCCGTGGAGTCCCTCATCTCGGAGCGGGGACGGGTCACCGTGAACCAGTCCACCAACTCGTTGGTGGTGACGGATGTGCCCCGGGTGTTGGACGCCGTGGAGGACCTCATCGAGTCGTTGGACCTCCAGACCCCCC
The DNA here is from genome assembly GCA_007127575.1 of Gemmatimonadota bacterium. Classification (GTDB taxonomy): domain Bacteria; phylum Gemmatimonadota; class Gemmatimonadetes; order Longimicrobiales; family Gaopeijiaceae; genus SKZC01. Next base: position 5,196 of record SKZC01000230.1, on the reverse strand, counting down.
AGATTACCATCTCCGCCAAGATCATCTTCGTGAACCGGACGGATCTGGAAGAGTTCGGAGTCGTCTACGACCTGAAGGATTCCCAGGGGAACCAGCTCAATCGGATCCATCCCGGCGGGATCGACCTGGACGGAGACGGCCAGATCGGGCAGGACGAGCTCCTGGACCAAGGGGAGAACGTGGTGGCGCTGGGAGGTAACTCCATCGCCGCGCTGGGGAATGCGAACCAGCGGGTGGTGAACCCCTCGCTGGAGTTCATCTCCAGCCTCATCATGGGCCGTCACACCCTCATCACCTTCGTGGAGGCTCTGGAGTCCATGAACCTCAGCGACATCCAGGCCGCTCCCCAGGTCTCGGTGATGGACAACCATCAGGCTCGGATCCTGGTGGGTGAACGAACCCCCATCCGGGTCGTGGACGTGGGGACCGGTCCCCAGGGCCAGTTCGGTCCGCCCCAGGCCACCGTGGACATTCAGGAAACGGGAATCGTCCTGGAGGTGACGCCGACGGTGACGGCCGGTGACTTCATCCTCATGACGCTCCGGGCCGAACGCTCCGGGATCGAGCTGGCGGATCCGGAGCTGGGCTTCATCTTCAACACCCAGGAGGCGGACACCCGCGTCCTGGTTCAGGACGGGGAGACGGTGGTCATCGGCGGACTTACCGTGACGGAGCGGGACGAAGTCCGAGCCGGGATCCCCATCCTCCAGAACATGCCCGTGGTGGGGCGGTTCTTCCGCCTCACTCGGGAGCAGCGGAACCAGCGGGATCTCATGATCCTGGTGACCCCCCACGTGGACCGGAACTGAGGAAGGTCGGCCCATGATCCCCCACCGGCACTCCGCGGCTACGGGTATGCGCGCCCTCCGCCCCCTGGGGCTCGTCCTCTTCGCCCTCCTGGTATTCTGGGCGTGCGACGGCGGCAACCTCTTCGGGCCCGGGGTGGGTGTGGGGCCCCGGATCGTGGACCTCTCCGTTCCGGCCAGCGTGGATTCCGGGGAGGAGTTGGTGGTGCGGGCCCGGGCGGTTGGGGCGGTGCGGGTGGACTCGGTGAGCCTGGGCGCCGTGGTGGGGGACTTCGAGGGTCGGGAAGTGGTGGCGCCGGATCGGGACGCGCTGGAGATTTCGGTGGAGGCCGTCTTCTCCATCCCGTCCGTGATCACGGATACGCTGGTCACCGTTACCGCTCGGGCCACGGACGCCCAGCGGAACACCAGTGAAGCGTCCCAGGGCGTGATCCGTGCCGTGGACCTGACTCCACCCGCCGTCTCCGTCACCCTCTCCCAGGATGAGGTGGGGCTGGGGAGGGAGATGGATATCGAGGTGGGTGCCCAGGACAACATCGGTTTGCGCGTCCTGGGCTTCCGCTTCGTGGACGAAGACGGGGAGACGGTGGTGGAGCTCCAGGAGGAAGTGGAGGGAAGAACCGCCGTTCACACCTTCACGTATACGGTCCCCGAAGACCTGGATCTGGGGGATTTCGTGGTGGAGGGAGTGGCCGAGGACCTGGAGGGGAACCACGCCGCCGCCCCTGCGGACCAGCTCCTCCGGGTCGTCTTCATCGACGAGGAACCCCCGGTGGTGGAGATCCTGGCGCCCTCTCCCGGACTGAACATCCCGGCTCTTCAGCCCCTCACGGTCCGGGCCCGGGTGACGGACAACGACGCCGTCTCCCACGTCACCATGGAAGGTGTGGCCCTGCGAGGAGACCCGGACCTGGGCACGGACCATGTGGTCCAGAAGTTCGAGCCCTGGCCCATTGAGCTGGACGACCCCTCCCCGGACACCACCCTGGTGCGAATCCTCCGGTCCTCGGAGGACTTCTCCGCGGAAGAAGTGCACGTCGTCGTCACCGCCGAGGACCGGCAGGGGAACGTGGGCTCGGACACCATCCAGATCACCATGGAGGAGCTGGAGCCGCCCAAGATCCAATTCCAGGAGCCGCCTCAGGGGATGGAGATCGCTTCCGACGACTCCGTCTTCGTCCGGGCGCGCATTCAGGCCCAGGCCGGGATCCAGCACGTCACCTACGACGGGGTGGCGCACCGGGGTGAGCGGGACGTGGGCACCCATGAGGAGGTCCAGCGCTTCGCCCCCAGGAGCGAGGGCCTGGGCGGGGAGGTCACCGACACCATCTTCATGCGCTGGCTCCAGCCCACCGGTGAAGACGAGGACGAGACGGTATGGATCCGGGCCGTGGTGGAGGACGGGTTGGGGAATGTGGGGAGGGATTCCATCCACATCGGTACCACGCCGGAGGCGCCTCCTGCCCTCTCGGTGTCGGTGGACGTGGAAGAGCCCGGTACGGTGATCCCGTTGGGCGAGTCCATCATCGCCCGGGCCATGGCCTCGGCCTCCGCCGGGATCCAGTCCGTCACCTTCGACGGAGTGGAGCATCGAGGCGACCGGGAGCTGGGCACCCACCAGGAGGTGGCCCTCTTCGAGAGCCGGACTGCGGAGGTGGGTGGTGCCGTGGCGGACTCGGTGGTGCGGAGGCTTCTCCAGCCCACGGGTGAGGAGCCTGTGGGGGGCAGCCAGTGGGTCCGGGCCGTCCTGGAAGATGTGGACGGGAACGTGGTCCGGGATTCCATCGCCATCACCATGGGCGGACCCCGGATCCGGATCCTGGCTCCTGAAGAGGGGCGGACCTTCCGGGAGGGCCAGACCGTGGATGTGGAGGGAGAGGCGTCCGACCCGGCGGGTCTCACCGTCGTGGAGGTCTTCGTGGGCGGGGTGGTGGTGGACACCCTCCGCTGGACGAACCCCAGCGCTCCGGAGGAGATGACCTTCCCAGGTGATTGGCAGGTGGAGCTCCCCGAAGGAGCCGAAGGTCAGCTCACCCTTCAGGCCCGGGCCACCAACTCCGACGACGTGGTCAGTGAGACCTCCACCCGCACCGTCCTCGTGAGCGGCGAAGAGGACGACACCATTGCGCCCAGCTTGAGGATCATTCCCACTCCACGAGGAGCGACGGGGGATCCGAACCGGGTGGAGCTGGGGGATACCGTGGATATTCGAGTAGAAGGGGAGGACGACCCGGGAGGGACCGGAGTACGGATCCGCGGATTCACTGTGCAGGCCGTGCCCCAGACCCGGGGAGCGGGCACTCCCGACCCCACGGTCATCTCCATGGCGGACACCATTGCGCCGGAGGGCTCAGGGGCGTCCGGGGTCCAGGATACCACCTTCACCTTCGTGGTGGAGGACCTCTATGACACCTTCGCGGTGGACCCGGAGGTGACGCCGGACACTCTGATCCTGGACTTCGTGGGCTATATGGTGGATGGGGCTGACAACTGCGGGGCCGCCATCTCCTCTACTTCCCATCAGAGCCTGGAGTGCGATGACTCGGACCCGGATGCGGTGGTGGCGGCGGACAACGTGACTCTCACCCGGGCCCTTCACGTGGTCCCGTGGAGCACCACGGCTCGCCTCCCCGAAGGCGGGGCCATCGCCGACGCCCTCGTCCATCCAGGGAAGGGATGGCTCATCCTCTCGAACCTGGGGCTGAACCGTCTCGAGGTGTATGACCTGAACCCCTTCGAACGATTGGGCACGGTTTCGGTGGGCTCCCAGCCGTGGGGGCTCTCCCTGGCCACCGGAGATGACAACACTTTGTGGGTGGCCAACTCCGGGGGCACGAACATCTCGGAGGTAGATCTGTCCAGCGGCATCGGCTCCGAAACTCACCGGATCTCCACGCCCAACGCCCTCCTCTGGGACGTGCAGGAAGAGACGGGGCAGGGGGTGGGCGTGAGCTTCGACATCGAGTTCCACGACTTCTCCGACCGCCCCCAGTTCCTGGCCCAGGACTCGGAAGGGCTCTTCGTCTTCTCGACCCTTCCCACAGGCGCCGCGCCGGACGGGACGGTTCGGCTGGGCCGCTTCGATCCGGCCGTGGGACCGGACATGGCCATCCGCCTGGTGACGGATCACGGCACCGTGGAGTCGGGGACGGATCAGTACGCCGTGGCCGGCGTGGACTACCTGAGTACCACCACGGTGACGGACGGCTCCGGCTTCCAGGTCCCGGGGATCGTGGCGGAGACCCACCGCCCCGGAGACCGGGACGACGTCTTTGAGTCCGATCCCTTTTATGGGTGGGGGGCCACCCCCGACGCCGTGCTGGATCTCCGGGACGATAAGCTCCCTGCCGGGGTTCCGTCCCTCTTCCAGCCGAGAGTGCAGCCGGGGAACTGGGACGTGGAGTCGGTGGGCCTTTCGGACACCACCTTCATCGCCCACTCCACCGACCGGAGCGCCGTGGTGGTGGGTGAGGGCGTGGTGGAAGTGGGGCGGATCTTCTACTGGAGGGCGCAGGAGGAGCGCTTCACCCGGGAGACCACGGTAACCGACCTCACGGGGAACGCCGCGGAGCGAGTCCTGGGTGTGGCCATGAACCGGGACGGCGCCCTGGGCGTGGGACGTGGGCTCTTCGCCACGTACTTCTTCGACCCCGACCTGCGTCTGGAAGGGACGGTGCCCACGGAGCCCGGCGGCGCCGGAGTGGCTCTCCACCCCCTCCACACCGGCGGGCCCCTGGGGCCCCCGGAGGCGGTGAGCCTGGCCTTCGTGCCTGTGGGTGACGGGGAGGTGGAGATCCACAGCACGCGCAACTTCGATCTTCAGGGGCGGGCCTTCATCCGGGACACCATGCTGGGTCCGGTGCGGGCCACCCTCCCCTTCCCAGGGGACAACGCCGGGAAGACGTGCGATACCGTCACGGTGGCCGGAGAGGAAGCGGTGGACCCCTTCAGCGCGGGCACGGATCCGGACTGCATCGTGGTGAAGCTCTCCGGTGCGACGGAAGGAGGCGGCGTGGCCGTGGTGGAGATCACCGCCCACGACGTGACCCGCGGTCCCAACTGAGGTCGGGTCTCACCCTTCCGGGCTGGACAGTACCTGGACCGGGCCGCAGCTTACGGGCCCGACGACATCGTTTCCGGCGACTCGCCTCGGTGAGCCGCCATTGGAGGCCCGGTCCCGGCCGGGCCTTCGTCATGGAGTGAATGCGCCATGGGCGTGCTGCGACACATCGATTTCCGCACCGCCGGCGAGTCCCACGGACGAGGGCTGGTGGCCCTCATGGAAGGGATTCCGGCTGGGCTCTCCCTGGAAATGGAGCGGGACGTGGATCCGGAGCTTCGGCGGAGGCAGGGGGGGTACGGCCGAGGCCGGCGGATGAAGATCGAGTCG
>SKZC01000228.1 GCA_007127575.1 Gemmatimonadota bacterium | reverse complement strand
TTCTCCTGCGCAGTGCTCGGAGGTCTCGCGGGGGAAGGGCCCTGAGCGCTTCGCGCATCCACGAGATCAGCCGCTCGGTTGGGGCGGCAGGGAGCCCCCTCGGTCGTTGGCTCCCCTCGACTTAGCTTGCGCTATGCCTTCGGGTCGCCGCCTACGAGGCGGCTCCCTGGCGCTCCCAACGGTGGCGCCCTGTACTTCTTCAACGGCCTTTTAGGAAATCTGGAGGCGGGACCCTACGGCTCGAGTTGAGTAACGGTCCAGCTCGTGTAGTGGTTGATAAAGTGCCCGCCCCGCTCCTTGAGGATGTTCGTAAGACGATCCCGTTCCTCCTCCCCCTCGGCCAGGACGCTGATGAGGAATCGTCCAGCCCGCATTTCGTCCGCCTGTCGGCGCACGTGCTTCCGGTCCTCGTCCCCGAAGTTCTGCACGATCCGTCGGAGTCGTTCCATCCCACCGTGACGCTTCCCGCTTGGATCGAGCCGCCGGGCCCCGTCCTCGCAACAGAGAACCTGCATCCCGTCTTCCGGAACACCTGCATCCTTCAGGTCTCCGATGGCCTCTTCGACTGCGTCCGGGTCGTCGATGATCCCGACCAGAGTGTCGTCGGGAAACGCCAGGGTGTCGGAATCCGGATCGTACTGGTGGCGCTCGGTCACAGGTCCCCCCGGTTGGAGTGACGCAACTCGTCGGGTCTACCCCCGCATGCGGGTAGCGGGTCCCGGGGCAGCAGAGTGCGGGCCCTCCCGCCTCGCCGTGTGACGATCGGCTTGCCTCAACCACGCCAGGAGGAGGACGATCCCGGCTCCGGCGTATACGAGGCCGGCCGGAATCCACATGATCGCACCCGCCACCTGCTGATCCGTCAGAAGGTCCCGGCCCCATGCCGCGGTGCCCTCCGCATGGGCCGAATACCACGGTTCTGGTGCGAAGAGGAGGAGCGCTCCCAGGGCCCCGCTCTGCAGGGCAGTCGCGAACACGTAGAGGATCCCCGCGCCGTATCCATGCCACTGTCCCCCGCGGCCCGCCTGTGACAGCGCCCACCAGAAGAGGAGCGCCGTCAGGAAGAAGCTCGCGTGCTCGAGGTGGTGGGCCGCGGTGTTGAGGAGCGCCAGTTGATACGGACCAGGGAGGTGCCAGGCCCAGAGCACTCCCACATGCAGAACGAGGATGGGTACGGGGTGCGCGATCGTCTGCCAGGCGCCGCGAATCCAGCGGGACCGAGCCCAACTCCTGCCTAGCGTCCGGCGCCAGGGAGCGGGGAGTCCCCAGAGGTACCCGAGCACGGGACGGCCCAACACGAGGAGCGGCGCCGCCACGACCATGAGGAGCATGTGCTGGACCATGTGCATCGAGAAGAGCGATTCGGCCGCCGCGTGCACGGGGGAGACAAGCGCCACGAAGAGTGCGGCGATCCCCCCGAGATAGGCAATCACCCGCCAGGGACGGACCGCTTTCCCGCGCCCGGCCCGGCGCCGCAGCTCCCGAATGCCTGCTAGATAGACGGTGGTCAGGGCCACCAGCGTCGCCAGGATCCAGGGATTCAGGGTCCAGGCGGACCAGATTTCGTCGGGCCCGGTCCATCGATCGTGCGTCGCCATCTGTCCCCACGGGATCGCGCCTACGAGCACGATTGAGGCAAGCGTCGGCCCGTTCTCCGGAACGGACCGAATGATGGGGCGATCCAGGGTCGGGACGAAGTCGCAAGGCGTGCCCTGCGCGATGACCGGCAGCCCTTCGGCCAGGATGAGAAAGAGGAAGTAGGCACTCAGCAGCATGCCCGCGAGTGCGAGGAACCGAGGGACGCGGTCGTCAGATGCGCAGTCCCCGCCCCTCGTAGTGCGCCAGCTCCGGGCGCCGGCGGCGGTGGCGCCGGCCGCGGTCAGGCCCGTGCCGCCCGTCAGGACGTGGAAGAGGAAGGTGTGGCCGGTCTCGCAGACGAGCGGCACCAACGCATAGCTGACGCCCAGGTGGAGCACCCAGGCCGCCATGCCTCCGAACACCGCGAAAGCGAGGGTCAATCGGCCCGCCGTCGGTCCGTGGTCCCGGCCGCTCCCTTCGCGCATCCGCTCGCCTCCCATGGACCGAACGTTACAGATGGGGCGACAGGTACTGCGTCGCGAAGAAGAAAAGGGACCCAAGGGCGACGAACGCCCAATAGAGGGCGAGCGCCTGAATCCCGGTGTACCGCCCGCCGTGGAAGTGGCCCCGGAGCCCCAGGACCCAAACGACGGTGCCGGCCAGAAGCACGGTGATCACATGCAGGCCCGCATAGCCGGTCATCGTCCAGTCGAGGGAGCCGTAGGCGTGCGAGCTCCACAGGAACTCCCGCCCACTGTACTCCCGCACCTTGAGCAGAAGATATGCCGCCGCGAGGGTAATCCCGGCGGGGAGGCCGATCGTCAGGGGCCAGGTGCGGTCTCGCGGAATGGCACCCACCGCAAGCCAGACCGGGACGACGCTCAGGAGCAGCACTCCCTGCGCCAGGAGCGGTCCTGACAGCTCCGGTAGGGCGACACCGGGAGGTGGCCAGCTCTCCGCGCCTAGGCGGAGGTAGAAGTAGCTGACCACGAAGAGGGCCATTAACGTGGCCTCGATCGCGATCAGTAGGAGGACTCCCAGGACGATGGGTGAGCCCACGCCCGTCAGCTGGCGGTCCAGCGAGCCATTTCGCAGTGGCGGGGCAACGAACCGAACGGGCGCGCTCACCGTTCGCCCTCGTCTTCGGTCGCGTCGGGGGCAGAGTCCGTCGGGGCTTCCTCCGTCGCAGCTTCGTGTTCCTCTGGCCGCCGGCCCGAACGGGCGGGCCAGTGCCATCCGACAAGCGCGACGAACGCCAGCGCGAGGCCAACGGGAACGAGCAGGAGCGTCCACACCGCGCCGAGGAACGCGACCGATAACGCCATGGCGAGCCAGAACGGCCAGGGGGACGGACCGGGGAGGACGACCCGGCCCTCCGGCTCAGCGGTGAGAACGCTCGTGACGATGTTTTCGCGGAGCGGCTCCGGGGTTTCGGCGAGCTCGTCCAGCCACGGAGGCCGGGCCTCCGAGTCGTCGAGGGCCCCCTGCTTCGATCCCGGCCCAACGCTCCACAGGGGCGAGCGGCTCCTCACAATCGGCACGTCCAGGAAGTTGTAGTTCGCCGGGGGGGAGGTCGTCGCCCACTCAAGCGACTCCGCGCCCCATGGGTCCGGCCCCGCAGCGGCCCCACTCCTCCAGCTCTGCACCACGTTCCAGAGGAGGATGAGCACCGAGAGTCCCATCACCAACGCGCCCACCGTGGAGATCACGTTCCAGACGTCCCACCCCAGTCCCGGGAAGTAGGTGTAGACGCGCCGAGGCATTCCCTCGAGCCCGGTCACGTGCATGAGGAGAAATGTCACGTTGAACCCGATGACGAACAGCCAGAACTGCCAGCGGCCGAGACGATCGTCCAGCATCCGGCCGGTGAACTTCGGGAACCAGAAGTAGATCGCGGCAAAGATCGGAAAGACGACCCCTCCGATGAGCGTGTAGTGAAAGTGCGCGACGATGAAGTGGGTGTCGTGGACCTGCCAGTTGAAGGGCACGGCGGCGATCATGATCCCGGTGATCCCCCCCATGATGAAGAGCACGATGAAACCGAGCGCATAGAGCATCGGCGTGGAGATCCGCTCCATGCGCCCGTTCCAGATGGTCGTGATCCAGGCGAAAATCTGGATCGCGCTGGGAATCGTGATCATCATGCTCGCGGCCGCGAAGAAGTTCAGCCCCACCATGGCGAGGCCCACCGTGTACATGTGGTGGACCCAGACCCCGAAGCTGAGCAGGGCGATGATCACGATCGACACGACCACCAGCGTGTATCCAGCGAGCGCGCGCCGGACGAACGCGGGGATGATCATCGAGACCACGCCGATCGCGGGCAGGAGCATGATGTAGACGTCGGGGTGCCCGAAGAACCAGAAGAGATGCTGCCAGAGGAAGGGATCTCCCCCGCCCGCCGCGTTGAAGAAGTGCGTGCCGGTCCACCGGTCCAGTCCGAGCATAAGGCTCGTGAGGACGAGGGCGGGCATCGCGAAGATGATCATGAGGGCCGTGGCGAGCATCGCCCACACGAAGATCGGCAGCCGGCTGAGCGTCAGACCGGGAGCCCTGTGCTTCAAAATGGTCACGACGATTTCTACGGCCGCGACCAGGGCCGAGACCTCCAGGAAAGTGATCATCGTCACCCAGAAGTCGATGCCCGTGCCAGGGCGGAACGCCCGACTCGTGAGGGGGGGGTAGTTGTACCATCCGCTGTCCGGTGCGCCCCCGCTCAGATAGGCGACAAAGAGCGAAATTCCGGCGACCAGGAAGACCCAGTAGCCGAACGCGTTGAGGCGCGGGAAGGCCATCTCGCGCGCTCCGATCATGAGCGGCACGAGGTAGATCGCGAGCCCCTCCACGAAGGGGACCACGAATAGGAACATCATCACCGACCCGTGCATCGTGAAGGCCTGGTTGTAGGCCTCCGCCGAGAGGACCTCGAGGAGCGGGAGGGTGAGCTGGAGCCGCATCGCCACAGCGAGCGCCCCAGCCAGGAGGAAGAAGACGAACGCGGTCACCATAAACCGCAGCCCCACCGCACGGTGGTTCACGGCGGTGAAAAACCCGAGCACACCCGGCGGGGGAGCCCAGATGCGGGAGAGCCGCTCATGTCGGGCCTGGTCACGATCCGTCCCGCCGAAGGAGACAGGCGCGCCGGACGCGGTCACTCTAGGGTCTCGAGGTAGGTGACGAGTGCTTCCAGCTCGACGCCGTCGAGTGGTGTGGCCGGCATGCGAACCCCAGGCTTGAATTCGTCGGGGTTCAGGATCCACGCCGTGAGATGTGCCCGGTCGTTCGGGATCGTCAGCGCCCCCAGCGTCTCACGCGAGGCAAGGTCCGTGAGATCGGGCCCGGCCATTCCGGCCGGGTCGCGGGGCCGCACGCCTTCGATCGAGTGACAGGCAGCGCAGCCCGCTTCGAAGAACACGGCCACTCCAACAAGCTGTTCCGGATCGGCGGGAGGAGGCCGGGGTTCCGCACGCTCCTCGATCCACGCGTCGAACTCGTCCGGAGCGTGCGCGGTCACCGCCATCGACATCCGGGCGTGCTGGATGCCGCAGAACTCCGTGCACTGTCCTCGGAATCGACCGGCGTGGGGGGCGAACATCCAGATCGTGTTGGTTCGGCCTGGAACCATGTCGATCTTTCCGGGAGAGATCTGCGGGACCCAGAAACTGTGAATCACGTCGGCGGAGGTCACCCGCACATCGATCACCCGTTCGGCGGGAATGTGGATCTCGTTTGCCGTCGTGAATCCGTAGGCCGGATAAGTCACTTCCCACCAAAACATATGCCCCACGACCTCGATGGTGAGCGCCGGCTCCTCCGGGGGCGCAGCCGCCTCGGTTCCCGTCCGCACGGAAAGTGTGAGGAACGCCAGCAGAAAGAGGGCCGGTCCGAGCCCTCCTGCGAGGAGAATGAACCGCTCCTCACGGCCGCCGATCCCACTTCCGGCGAGAGCGGGCCGCGAAACCGACTCCGGAGACTGACCCGAAGACTGACCCGAGGCGTGCAACGCCCGGCGCAGCGCATGCACGAGACCCCCGAAGACCAGGAGGGTCAAGACCCCCGTGCTCCCCAGCGCAACCCACCACAGCGACTCGATCGCGGCCGCACCCGGGCTGTTCGATCCGAGGATGGACTGCTCCTTCCCGCAGGCAGCCGTGAAAAGGACGGCCAGGACCACCCCGCCCCTTCGAGCGAGCGCCATCATCAATCACCCTCCGGCGTCACGTCCGGCCCCAGGGTCCAGAAGATGTAGTCGAGGATCGCGTCCAGCTCGCCCGGCTCCAAAATTCCCTGGTACGCCGGCATGTTGCCGATGCCCATCACGATCCGGACTGCCATGTCCGACCGGGACATTTCGCGCGCCGACCGCGTCAGGTCCGGCCCGTACGTCCCCCCTCGCTCCAACGCCATGTGACAGTACTGGCACCCGCGCTCGTAGAAGAGCCCCGCGCCGTCTCTTACGCCGAGCGGCGCGTCCTCGAGAACCGCCTCCGGCACAGGTTCGGTGTCGAAATCCGGGATCCAGTCGCCCTGGATCGCGGAGACGGTAAGCGTCGCCCAGAGGAGGATGGTGGCGGCCACCGCGAAAAGAGCCCAGGGCCTGCGAGTGGGAGCGCGTTCGCCCCGGCCGAAGAAAATGGGGAGCAGAACCAGCGCCGGGAAGACCAGCAGGGGAAACCAGACGAGGACCACCATGTCCAGGGCGGCCGGTTTGTACCAGATGAGCGCGTAGTACCACAGGAAATACCAGTCCGGCCGGGGCACCACCTCGACCATTGTGGGGTCGGGAACCGCACCCGGTCCCTTCGGTCCCCAGGTCACCGCGAGGAGGAAGATCACAGCGTACACCACGGCGACGAAAACGAACTCCCGCCAGGCCACGTCGGGCCAGTAGCGGGTGTTCCCGGCCTCCGTGTGCCGTCGGTACCACATGCGGTAGGTCCCCGGATCTACGGGGCGGCCCGCACGTGGCGGCTCGGATACTCCGTTCCGCACCACCAGGTACACGTGCACCCCGATGAGCCCGATCATTAGCAGGGGAAACACGATCACGTGCAACGCGAAAAACCGGCTCAGCGTGGCTCCGCCCAGGGTGTCGCCCGCGAGCACGATCTCCATGAGGCGCTCCCCGACCAGGGGAAGGCGCCCCAGCATGGTCGCGGCCACCATCACGGTCGACACCCCGTCCTGATCCCAGCGAAGAAGCTGACCCGTGAAAGCCATTGCGAGAACCAGAACGAGGAGGCCCACCCCCGTGATCCAGTTCACCTCGCGGGGATACTTGTAACTGCCGGTGATCACGACCCGGCTCATGTGCACGAAAACCAGGAGCACCATCGCCGACGCCCCGAAGAAGTGCAACGCCCGGACGAAGCCCCCCCACACCACCTCGGTGTTGAGAAACTCTAGGGTGTGCCAGGCGTGGTCCGGTGACGGGATGTACTTCATCGCCAGCGCGCTGCCGGTGACGATCTGGGCGAGAAACACGAAGACGAGCGCTTGCCCGAACACGTAGAACCACCCCTTCCGCGTACGACCCAGTTCGGGGGGGACCTTGTGCTTGTCCAGGAAGTCGAAGATCGGGGCGAGGGCCGCCCGGTCGTAGACCCACCTTCCGACCCTCCGAGCGACACGCTCCCCGGCCAGGGCGATCCACCGCAGACGGGTCATGGCGTCCCTCCCGGTGCGCCAGGCGGGCGCCTGGCGCTTAGGAGGGGGGTGAGCGTGTAGCCCATTATTCGTCCGGATCCGGAACGCCGACCGTGCGCAGCTCGACCGTTCCGTTTCGGACCCGGATCGGAAACCGATCGAGGGGACGGGGAGGCGGCCCTGCCGCGACCGTACCGTCCGCGTAGAAAGCCCCCCCATGGCAGGGGCAGAGGAAGAGGGAGGCCGACTCCTCCCATCGGATCGGACACCCGACGTGCGTGCAGTAGGTCGCAAAGGCGGAAAACTCCTGGTCGGAATCCCTTCGTACCCATGCTGCGTTATGTGCGACGAACCCGGCCCAGGGGAGAGGAGTGGGGTCCCGGTAGGTGACCTTGGTCGTCTTACCGATGGCGAACTCTTCGAGCCCGCCCACCGGCGCCCACACCTCGGAATCCATCCGCTCCGCACGGTCGAAGAAGATACGGAGCCACGGAACGATCAGGCTCCCGGTGGCTACCGCTCCGATCCCGCCCGCAAGCAGGGCAAGAACCCGCCGACGCTCGCCCGGGAGCTCGGGAAGTGGCTCCAGGTCGTGCGTTTCGGCGGGCACCTCCGAGCTGCCCTCCCCTCCCCTCTGGCCGGGCCCGGGCGCTGCGGGGTCGTCGAGCGGGTCCTCGCCACGGTTCTGTCCCGAAGCGTCCGGCTCAGGACATCGGGCGTCGGGCATCGGCGGTCTCCTCCCGGGTCAGACCCGGATCCACGAGATGATCAAAATGAGGAGCACGAGCATTGCCCCCATTGCCGTGGCGGAGCGTCGGATTCTCACATGAAGCATCGACGTTCTCGGAGTCGAGTGTTCGGAGTGTTCTGCGACTACACCATGTTGAACCGCTCCGACAGGATCTGGCGCTGGCGGATACCGAGCTCCAGAAGCGACGTCTCAGCGATGTTCATCATCGCCTCCGGGCCACAGATGAAGTACTCGTATGCGTCCCAATCCGTCGGGAGGTGTCGCTCCAAAAGGTCCCGGGTGATCAACCCTTCCTCTCCCTCCCATCCCTCGGGGGGCTCTTCAAGAACGTGAGTGACCCGGAAGTGGAGCCTCTCTTGAACTCGTTGCAGCTCTTCGAAGAAAATCACATCGGCCAGCGCCACGTTCGCGTAGATCATATTCAGATTCCTCCCGTCTTCCCGGTCGGCGAAGGTACGCAGCATGCTCATGCACGGCGTGACCCCGACGCCTCCCACGATCATCACGCACCCGACCCGAGGGTCCGGGCTCGGCAGGAAGTGCCCAAAGGGTCCCTCGAGGAAGGCAAGCCGGCCCGGCTTCGCATCGCGCACCGAGGCGGAGAAGTCCCCCTCCACCTTCACCGTGAATTCCACCCGGTCCGGCGCGTCGTCCGAACTGGAGCTGAACGAGTACGGGTGCTGTTGGAGGGTGAAGGGCGTGTCGTTAAGCGTGAGCCACGCGAACTGCCCGGCCCGGAAGCGCATTCCCGCATGTCCTTGGGGCTCGAGTGCGAGCGTCCAGGCATCACCGCGCTCCTCCCTGACCGCCGTCAGACGCCAGGGCCTGCGGCGCATACGCCAGGGGCGGATCAGTCGAGCATTCAACAGCAGCCCCAAAGCCCCCCCGAGGACTAAGACGAAAAACCCCTGGATCCACGGCTCCGAGACGTAGTGGCCCACCTGCAAGGTGTGAGTCACGCCCACAAAGACGACGAAGGCGGCCAGAGCGCCGTGAACCAGCCGCCACCACTCGTACTCGAGTCGAAATACGAGCCTCCAGAGACTCGTAGCCACAAGGAGGAGGAGCGCGCCGATGACCGCCCAGAGCGCCAGCGCCCGCGGAAGCTCCACGCGAGGGTCCAGGAACTCGAAATAGGACGGATCCGCCGCGAACAATACGACCGGGTGGGCGAGAACCAGAACGAGTGCGACGAGGCCGAGTTGACGGTGGATCTGGAGCATCGAGTCGAGCCCGAACGAGGGCACGATGCTCTGGAACCGGCCCGTCAGGAAGAACTGCATTGCCAGAACCCCCAAAGCCACGAAGCCGAGTCCGACCCCCACCTCGACCCAGAACGTCCGCGGCGGCACGGGGCCCAGGTATGCCACGAGAGCGGGGAGCATGGCGAGTGCGAGGTAGGCCGTGGCCCACACGAACGCTCGTTTGAGGCTGTATTTCATAGGGTTGGGAGCGACATCGACATGAGTCCAGCGCGAACGACCAGAGGAAGACGACACGACCGCCCGATCTCAACGTTCATCGCAGGTCCGGTTGATCTCCGAAATCGGGCTCGCCCGCTGCCCTCACACGCGCCGTCCCCGGATCCACCGCAAAAGGTGCAGAGCGAATCTCGTGCCAGCCGTCGGGCCAGCAGTTGGCTCGCGAGGGAGGCGGTTCGCAGGAAGGGGAGGAGGCCAGGCCTCGCCGTCATTCCACCCAGCGCCACGGCAG
>SKZC01000402.1 GCA_007127575.1 Gemmatimonadota bacterium | reverse complement strand
GCCGTACTCTTCACGTACGCCATCCGGGTGAGCTCGGCGTCGAAAGACAGTCCGCTGAAGGTGTGTCTCCCCTGGGTGACCTCCTCCACCGGGCCGCCGTCGGCGGACACCCGAACGAGCTGATCCTGACCACCGATGGCCGACTGCCAGTAGATGTGTCCTCCATCAGGGCTCCAGGTGAGCCCACCCACGGAGTACTTCCAGTCGTCCCGGGCCAGGTCCGCCAGGTGGTATCCCTCGGGTACAGAGATCACCCGAACCCAAGGATCGGTGAGTCGTTCTTCCACCAGACGGAAGGCGAGTTGGTCCCCGTCCGGGGAGAGGGTCACGCTCCCTACGGATCCCTGGATCTGGTAGAGCTTTTCCGCTTCTCCGCCCTCCGCCGGGAGGCGGTAGATCCCCGTCTCGGGGTAGGGCTCCAGCTCACCAGGGGCCAGCTCCTCTTCCTCCTCCCCCTCCTTCTGGTCCCGTTCCGTGATGTTCACCGTGTACAGGATCCATTCCCCGTCCCGGGAAAACTCCTGGAAGGACTTGTCCACAGGGTCGTGGGTGAGCTGCTCCCCTTCCTCCCCTGGAGCCAGTCCGTCGGCGGGGATTCGGAAGAACTGGGCATATCGCTCCGCCTCGTCGTCCTCTCCCGGGGGAGGGACGAAGCCCAACGTCCCGTCCCGCTTGTAGTTCGTGTGCGTGATGACGTAGACGTCGGCGTTTCGCTCCGCCTCGGTTCGGCCACGGGTCTCGGGGTGGGTGGGGCCGGTGAGAGCCGGGGTGCCGTCGGGCCACGGCTGCGCCTCGCCCTCCTCTCCCTCCTCCGGATCCTCTGCCTCCGCCTCGTCGTCCTGACCTTCCACCGCCGCGGACCGGGTCACCAGGGCCCAGTCGCCTCCGGGATGGAAGGTGAACTCTCCGGTGAGCCCGGGAATCTGGTAGGCCTCCCCCCCCGGCTCCCGGAAGTTCAGGAAGTGGGTTCCCTCCTCATCCCCCCGCTCTGTTCGGAAGTGCACTCGGCTTCCGTCGGGAGTCCATCCGGGGTTGGTGGAGTTCACCCCCCGGGTGGAAAGTCGACGGTTCTCCCCTTCTGTCAGATCCGCCCACCAGATGTGGGTGATCCGATCGTTGGACTCCCGGCGCATCGTCTCCACGGTGTAGAGGAGGTGCCGTCCGTCCGGGGAGAGGGCCGGGCTACCCAGCCGTTCCACCCGGTAATAGTCGGCGGGCTCGATGGTTCGCGTGTCCTGGGCGTCCACCGAAGCGGGGGCCAGCCAGGGGAGGGTGACGACGGCAAGTGCCAGGGGGATGAGGCGGCGCATGGATCGGAGCTCCAGGGGTGTCGAGGGTGGGTTCTCCAGGTCCGGGACCCTTTCTCATCATAGGCCCCCCGTCCCCCCTTTGCCCAGGGAGGAATGCCGGGAAACCTGGTTCCGGGGTACGATTGGGTTCGGCCTGCACGCCCACGCATACACGCCCGCGAGGGTCACGGCCCGAGGCGAATGTTCAGGCGGAGCATGCGGCGGCCTATGCGGTACCATTACCGGGCCGTTCCCTCGCCGTGGAGGCGGCCTAGAGCTTCCCCTCCTTCCAGGGGTTGAACGATGAGGTTCATCCGCCGGGTTCTGCGATCCCGGAAATCTCGAGCCCGCTTATGGCTCACCCTTCTGTTGGTGGGGGGTGTGCAGCTAGGTCTGGCGGCCGTCGGGCCAGGGGGCGAAGCCGGCGTCCTCCAGGAGATGGATGACGGTGAATCCGCTTCTCCCTTCGCTCTCCTTCTGCGCGTGGAAGGACCCATCGGTCCGGCCACCACCAACTACCTTCGGAAGTCCTTCGAGGTGGCGGAGGAGAGGGGGGCCTCCCTCATCGTGATGGAGATGGATACGCCGGGGGGGCTGGTGGAGAGCACTCGGGACATCGTGAGCCTCATCCTTCGCTCGCCGGTCCCGGTAGCCACCTATGTGGCTCCGTCCGGTGCCCGGGCTGCCAGCGCGGGGACCTTCATTCTCTACGCCAGCCATATCGCCGCCATGGCTCCGGGAACCACCCTGGGGGCCGCCACCCCCGTCCAGATGGGAGGGGCCCCGGGGGGGGCGCCTTCGCCGGACCAGGACCCGCAAGAGGGAGAGGAGGAGCGCGATCCGGAGAGCATCGCGGATCTGGAGCGGAAGATCCTGGAAGATGCCGCGGCCTACATCCGGGCTCTGGCCGAGCTCCGGGGCAGGAACGCGGAGTGGGCGGAGCGGGCGGTCCGGGAGGCGGCTGCGCTCACGGACCGGGAGGCTCTGGAAGAGGGGGTCATCGACGTCCAGGCCTTGGGAGTGAATCGCCTCCTGGACGCGGTGGACGGGAGGACGGTTCTCGTGGGCAGTGAGCAGGAGGAAGTGGTTCTGGTCACGGCAGGGGGCCGGGTGGAGGAGCGGCTTCCCGATTGGGTGGACCAGCTCCTGGGGGCCATCACGAACCCCAACGTGGCTTTCGTCTTCATGATGGTGGGGATTTACGGGCTCTTCTTCGAGCTGGCGAACCCTGGCGCCGTGGTACCGGGGGTCCTGGGGGCCGTCTCCCTCCTCATCGGGCTCTACGCCTTGAACGTGCTTCCCATCAACCATGCAGGATTGGCCCTCCTCCTTCTGGGCGTGGCCCTCATGGTGGCGGAAGCGTTCGTACCGTCCTTCGGCGTTCTGGGGGTCGCCGGACTCCTGTCGTTCGCCCTGGGCTCCGTCATGCTCTTCGACATCGACGACCCCTCCTTCCAGCTCTCCCCCTGGACCGTGGGCTCGGTGACCTTCCTCTCCGGTGCGGTTCTCATCCTCCTGGTGGGATACCTCTTCCGAGCTCAGTCCAGACCGGTGGCCACCGGGGATCCCGACGCCCTCGTCGGCCGGAAGGCTCAGGTGGCGGAGTGGTCGGAGGGGGTGGGAAGGGTCATACTGGATGGGGAGTGGTGGAACGCGCAGGGGCCCACGGAGCTGGCTCCGGGGGAGACGGTGGTGGTGGAGAAGGTGTCCGGACTCCTTCTCACGGTAGGGCCCTTCGATGTCGCCCGGACTTCCACGGAGGAAGGTAGATGACCATGGATCTCAACGTCATGATCGCTCTGGCCGTCGCCGCTCTCGTGGTGGCTCTCATTTCGGCGGCGGTGAACATCCTCCGGGAGTACGAGCGGGGCGTGGTCTTCACCCTGGGGAGATTCACCGGGGTGAAGGGGCCCGGGTTCATCCTCCTCATCCCCGTAGTTCAGCAGATGGTGCGCGTGGACCTTCGGACGGTGACGCAGGACGTCCCCACCCAGGACGTCATCAGCCTGGACAACGTCTCCGTCCAGGTGAACGCCGTCATCTATTTCCGGGTGGTGGACCCGGAAAAGGCCATCCTGGAGGTGGAGGAATATTCCCGGGCCACCAGCGAGTTGGCTCAAACGACTCTTCGCTCGGTGTTGGGGAAACACGAGCTGGACGAGATGCTGGCGGAGCGGGACAAGCTGAATCGGGACATCCAGGAGATCCTGGACAGCCAGACCGACAAGTGGGGCATCAAGGTGTCCAACGTGGAGATCAAGCACGTAGACCTGGATGATTCTATGGTCCGGGCCATCGCGAAGCAGGCTGAGGCCGAACGGATCCGGAGGGCCAAAGTGATCAACGCGCAGGGGGAGCAGCAAGCGGCCCAGAAGCTGGCGGACGCCGCCGAAATCCTGGGAACCCAGCGGCAGGGAATGCAGCTCCGCTACCTCTCGGCCCTTCAGGACATCGCCGGTGGGGAAAAGGGGACCACCATCGTCTTCCCCTTCCCCATGGACGTGATCCGGGGGCTGCTTCCTGAAATCGACGGCGAAGATCCGGCGTCCGTACGGAGTGAACCGTGACGGGTAGCGCCGGGCCGAGAGGGCGGGACGGTCCGTGAATCCAGGTGCTTTCCCCCGCCGCTTCCGGGATATAGAGTTCAAAGTTGGTGTCCTTTCCCCGGGCTTCCGCCGGGGAGGTCCCCCCAGAACCAGGATGCAGGAGATGACCACCATGACCCTTCGAACCTCCTTACTTGCCATGACGGCGGTCTTCGCTCTGGCGCTGCTCTGGCCCGCGGCGCTGTGGGCACAGCAGGTGAACCCCGAGGACGGCCTTCGGGCCCAACAGGTCGTGGTGGACCCGTCGGAGCTCTCCGTCCGGGTGGGAGAGCGGGTTCCGTTCCAGGTCCGCGCATACGACGCCGAGGGCAACGAGCTCTTTCCCGAGTTTCAGGTGCGCGGGACCATGGGAGGCGTCTGGGTGGAAAACGGTGAGGCGGTGGGAGTGGGGGTGGGCGAGCACAGCATCGCCGTCTCCGTCCTTCCACCTCCCGGGATCGTGCTGGAAGAGTCTCCCCCCAGCGTCAGCGTCCCGGTGGAGGTGGGGTGGCCTGCGGTGGAAACCGTGGAGATCCAGGAGCCGGACAAGCGCCTGTACCAGGGGGCCAGCCTGCGCCTGGACCTCAGGGCGCTACACGCCGACGGGTCGACGCGGGGATATCCTGACGTCCAGTGGTCCACCTCCGACCCCGACGTGGCCACGGTGGACCGGTTCGGAAGGGTGGCGGCTCACTCCACGGGGTCCGTCACCGTGACGGCGGAGGTGGAGGGGGTCCAGGGGTCCCTCACCACCGAGGTGGTGCCCTTCCCGGGAGAGAGGGTGGAAGTACGGGCCTCAGCACAGGACGTCCACACGGGTGACGTGGTCCACCTGGAGGCCCGGGTGTTGGACGGGACCGGCTCCGAGATCTCGGACGCGCCCGTCACCTGGAGCCTGGAGTACGTTCCCCACGACTCCATCGGGGTGCCTCAGTCCCCGGGACAGGTGCGCGACGGTCGCTTCGTGGCCGACGTGCCTGGCCAGTACACCATCTTCGCCCGTTCCGGCACCGTAGAGGGATGGGCCTCCGTGGAGGTCCAGGGCCGTAACGTGGTACGCCGTATCCACGAAGTGGGGCGAGGCGCCGTACGTGACCGGCGGACCTCGGACTTCTGGGTGTACGAGGGTGTGGACGGACGAGACTACGCCGTCACCGGCACGTGGGGGACCGGGGGATTTGCCTATTTCTGGGACGTGACGAACCCGGAAAACATCGTTCTCACCGACTCCGTTCAGGTGGATGCCCGGACCATCAACGACGTGAAGGTCTCCCCTGACGGTCGTTACGCGGTCCTCACTCGTGAGGGAGCTTCGGACCGTCGGAATGGGGTGGTGATCATGGACCTGGCCGATCCCGCCCATCCCGTCGTAGCCTCCACCTTCACCGAAGGGCTCACGGGAGGGGTGCACAACACCTTCCCCACCGACGACTACCTCTTCGCCCTTTCGGCCGGCGAGAAGTACCTCATCCTGGACGTGACGGACATCTACAATCCCCGGTACGTGAGCGAGTACCGACACCCCAACGGGCGGGTGCACGACCTCTGGGTGAAGGACGGCATCGCCTACTCGGCTCAGTGGGACGCCGGTGTGGTGGCGGTGGACGTGGGGCACGGAGGCTGGGGTGGCTCCATCGACAATCCCGTGCTCATCAATGCCTATGAGCTTCCCAGCGGTCGGACCCATGAGGTGATCCCCTACTATCAGGAGTCCACCGGACGGCTTCTCGTCTTCGCCGGTGACGAAATCATCGGGCGCCAAGGCTATGCCCTGGAGGGTGGAACAGACCGCTTCCCCTATGACCCGGACGTTCCGGGGAGCGGCCGTCCCCGGAGCACCGCCGGGTACATGCACATCGTGGATTTCACGGACCCCGAAAACCCCGAGAAGATCGCCCGGTACCACGTGCCGGACTATGGAACCCACAATAGTTGGGTGGAGGACGACATCCTCTACCAGGCCTACTACGAAGGCGGGCTCCGGATCGTGGATGTCTCCGGGGACGACCTCATGGGGAATCTCTATACGCAGGGCCGTGAGATCGCTGTCTACAAGCCCTACGACCCCATCGGATTCCAGCGGAACGCGCCCATGGTATGGAGTGCCCAGCTCCACAGGGGCTACGTCTTCATCTCCGATGCGAACAGTGGTCTTTGGGCCCTGGAGCTGGAGCCGGAGGAGCCCCCAATTCCGTAACGGTCGGGGGGCGCTCTCCGGTCCAGAGGCGGAGGGGGTGGGCCCTTCGGGGTCAACCCCCTCCGCTGTTCAACATGCTCCGGCTGAACCCCTCCCGGTCCACCTCCACCCCTCGGATGTAAACAGCGTAGATCTGTCGGGTCTGGGTGATGTCCGCCAGAGGATTCCCGTCCAGAACCACGAAGTCGGCGCTCTTTCCGGGCTCCAGCGTGCCCACGTCGTCAAGTCCGGCGAGGGCTGCTGAGTTGCGTGTAGCCGCCACGATCACGTCCATGGGCGGCATCCCGGCCATGACCATGTGCTCCAGCTCCAGGTGGGCGGCGTACGGGGAGCTGCCGTCCGTGCCGAAGCCGATGGTGACTCCGGCCTCGTGCACCCGCGCCAGGTTTCGAGCCTGGATCTGGAACGATTCAGACGGCTCCGTTCCCTGGCCGATGTTCTCTTGGAGCCGGGCTACCTCCTGGGAGGGAAAGGTGCCCGAAATCCAGCTCAGGTCCCGGGCGATCCCGGGGTTGGGGAAGTTGGGGACGTAGACCACGTGGGGCCGCTCCTGGATCATGGTGAGGAATTCCTCGTCCACGTCCTGGTCCCGCACGCCGTGAGCGAAGGCGTCCAGTCCCGCTTCCAGAAGCCCCTTGGCGTCCTCCAAGGTGAAGATGTGGGCCGTGACCCGAAGGTTGTGTTGATGGGCCTCGTCGATGATGGCGCCGTAGAGCTCGGGGGTCAGCTTGTCGTACTGGCCGTTCCGATCATCCACCCAGATCTTGACCAGGTCCACCTCTTGTTGGGCTAGCTCTCGAATCGCTTCCCGCCCTTCCTCCTCCGTGTTGATCCAGTACGGGACTTCGTTCCGTCCCGGTTCAGGACGGGTGATGCCCCTTCCCGCCGTGAGGCTTCGGGCGGCCCCAGGGATGATCTCGTCGCGAATCTGAAAGGGCACGTCACCGTCATCCGAGCCCAGACTGATGACGGCCCCTGCACCGTAGTAGGTGTAGTGTCGGAGCTGACGGATTCTCTCCTCCCGGTCCGAGGAGAGGTGCATGTGGGTGTTGATGAATGCCGGCATCACGGTGCGTCCCGAGAGGTCCACCCGCGGGGCCCCTTCGGGTACCTCCAGGTCGCTTCGAGGTCCCACCCACGCGATGCGTCCATCGTCCACCACGATGGCCCCATCCTCTATAGGGGCGCTCCCGTCCCCTACGATGAGCCGAGCTCCCTCGTACACGGTGCCCTCCATCCCGGCTGCGGGCTCCTCCTGATCGGAAGCGCACGCAGCCAGGAGGAGGGCAAGCGCGGCACAGAGCCCTCCGCTCCGCACCGCCCTCCGGGCCCTCACCCGTCGCTGGCGAAGCAGTAAAAGAGGCCCGCTCCGCCGGTGTTCTCCAGGGCCTGCTGGCTGCAGCCCTGGGAGGGATGGGAGGCATTCCAGGGGGCACCGGGGTCCTGTCGGGTGTAGCGGTCGTGGTGTCCGACAAAGGCGCTTCCGTCGTTACTGCTGCTCGTCCAGTTGCTGCAGGTCCGGTCCTCACCGGGGGGGAAGGCGGTCCCGTCTATCTGAGTTCCCGTGAGGATGTCGTGGAAGTTCGGGGAGTCGCCCATGACCCCGGAGTTCACGGTTTCCCCTCGCTCGTTCAGGGCGTGCTCGTAGCGGATGTTGGAGTTGTCGTAGTGCAGGTGATCCACATCGTTGCCGATGATGACCCCGTTAGCATTGTACCAGGGCCCACTCCCAATACGGTCTCTGGCGTTCACCGCCGCCTCGCCCCCGGTGGTCTGGGTGCTGAGGTAGGCTCGCCATGTGCGATGCCCGGCGCCCACGGCCTCAGCCAGGGCCTGACAGTGCGCATCCGCGCCCTCCAGCCCTCCCAGGTCGGCTCCATTCCCCAGCCCCACGCTGGTGATGAAGAAGCCCATTTCCTCCTGCGGTTCGCCCGTGGGCTGGGACTCGCCCTGGGCCATCAGGTGGGTGGACACCGCCAGGATCATAAGGACGCCGGCAGTGGCCACGGCCTTTCCACGAAAACGCATCTTCGCCACCTCCACTTGGGTGAATAACGGAACCGACCCGGTGCTTCAGGAGGGAAACGGTGGTCGGACGTTCCGGGCCACCTCCCCACCAGGGCCTCTGTTGCCATGGTAGGGGCGGACGGGCAGCCGGACAAGCGTGGTCTGCGGGGAGCGGCGGGGCTACGGGATCTCCAGCGAGGCTCCGGCGGCGAGGCGGCTCAGCGGCTCCCGAACGTCCATCCCCGATGGTTTCTGGTAGATGCGCAGGTCGAACTCCGGCACCACGGCGAGAATGTGGTCGAAGATGTCCGCCTGAAGCGCTTCGTGCTGGACCCAACGGGTGTCGGCACCGAAAACGTAGACCTCTATGGGAAAGCCCTCCGGACCCGGCTGGAGTTGCCGTACGAGGAGGATCATGTCCTGACGGACCTGAGGGTGGGTTCGGAGGTATTCGATGAGGTACGCGCGGAACGTGCCCACATTCGTCAGGCGGCGATGGTG
The DNA here is from genome assembly GCA_007127575.1 of Gemmatimonadota bacterium. Taxonomy (GTDB): domain Bacteria; phylum Gemmatimonadota; class Gemmatimonadetes; order Longimicrobiales; family Gaopeijiaceae; genus SKZC01. The sequence continues at coordinate 1,129 of SKZC01000402.1, read as the reverse complement.
CGGTACATCCACCTCGCCTTCCCTGGCCGGGTGGCACCGGTTGTGTTCTTCCACCTCTTTCCTCTTGGCCTCGATGTAGTCGGAAAGCAGCTCCCACCTTTCGAAACGGTCTACTTCCTCCGGCTCCAGGAAGCGGATTGTGGTCTGATCCAGATAGAAGGAGCGCTTGATTCTCCGGCCCCCTGCTTCCTGCATCCCCCTCCAGTTCTTGAAGGAGTGTTCCAGGAACTTGTGGGTGGGTATGAAGGTCAGGGTCCGGTCCCAGTTTTGAACGGTGATGGAGTTCAGGGCGATGTCCACCACATCCCCGTCCGCACCGAACTGGGGCATCTCGATCCAGTCACCCACTCGGATCAGATCGTTGGTGGTCATCTGAATCCCGGCCACCAGCGAAAGGAGGGTGTCCCGGAAGACCAGGAGGAGGACCGCCGTCATGGCCCCGAGGCCGCTGAGGAAGATCAGAGGAGACCGGTCCAGCAGGATGGCCACCACCAGGATCAGTCCCGCCAGGTGGGCCACCACGTTCGCCACCTGCAGGAATCCCTTGATGGGGCGTTCCTTGGCCTGAGGCAGGGTATGATAGATCCGGTTCACTCCGTCCAGAGCTGCGTCCGCACTCCGCACGAGGATCACTACCGCCGAGGCCAGGAGGACTCGGCGGACAACCAGGACCACGTCCGTGGGAAGGTGCGGGATGAGGTCCAGACCCAGGTACCAGACGAGGACGGGGACCCCCCAGGCCAGCCGCTGCGGCATTCGAGCCTCGAAGAAGGTCCGGTCCCAATCGGTGGGGCTCTGGCGCGCCAGATACTCCAGGAACCGAAGTACGTGATGGCGGAAGAGGCGGTGGACCGTTTCCCCGAAGACGAGAACTCCCGCCGCGATGAGCAGGGTGGAGAGCGAGGCACGGGGCTCGGTGCGGCTGAGTGAGATCGAGCGGGCTCTCGAGGAGGAGACGGCGCTCAAGGAGGTGGTCGAGCGGTTGGGGCGGCGCTTGGAGCGGCCGGGGGTTCGCCAGCGGGTGCAGGAGAATCTGCTGGAGCTGGGAGCAAAGCGGGTGGGGGAGGAGACGCTTCTGATCGTGGGTCAGACCGACATCAGCAGACCGCACGCCCGCACGATGGAGGAT